>JAIEIQ010000036.1 GCA_029065305.1 Oscillospiraceae bacterium | reverse complement strand
GCCCTGGGGGGCGCGGTGCTGTACTTCTGCCTGCCGGGGCCGGCGCTACGTCCGGTGTGGGATTTCTGGCTGGACGTGCTGCTGGCCCCGGCGGGGCTTCTGGGCGGGCTGCTGGAAAAATTTTTAGAAATTTGCAAAAAGACCTTTTCTTTTCTCCGAAAATCATATAGAATGTTTCTATCGAAGGGAGCGCGCCATATTGCGCGGAGAAGGGGGAGGCGGCGGCATGGCAGGAAAAACGGCAAAGTCCCGGAGGCCGGCGGGAGCGGCGAAGCCGGAGGGGAAGCGCCCCAGCGGACGGCTGACACTGGCGCTGCTGGCGGCGCTGTGCCTGGGCGTGATGGTGCAGCTGAGCGCCCTCAACCGGGAGATTGACGCCGCCCACGAGGAGCGGGCGGCTTACGCCCAGCAGCTGGAGTCGCTCCAGCGGGGCAACGCCAGATTGACGGAGGACATCGAGCGGCGGGACGATCCCGCGCTCATCGAGGAGATCGCCCGGGAGGAGCTGGGGATGGCCCGGCCCGGGGAGAAGGTCTTTATCATCAACTGAAAAGGGATCGGCCTCCCCGTAAACGGGGAGGCCGGTTTTGCGCGGGGCCCTCAGAGGACGTTGCGCAGGCTGAAGCGCTGGGTCTCGGCGAGCATCTCCAGGCTGGCGGCAATCTGGGAGAGGAGGGTGTGGAAGTCGGGCTCGTCCTGTTCCTGGCAGACGGCCAGGGCTCCGGCGAAGAGCTCCTCCACCTCGTCCAGCTCCGCGTGGTCCATGATGGTGTGGAGGAAGCCCTGGCTGCGGCTCCAGCCGCTGTAGGCCTCGTCCAGGCGGGCGGCCGCGGCCTCCCAGTTCTCCTCCCGGGCCTCCCGGCCGCTCTCGGAGAGGGCGGCGGTCCACCGCTCCGTGTCCCGCTGGACGCAGCGCCCGGTCCACAGGGAGAAGGCCAGGATAGCCGCCAGAACGGCGGCGGGAATATAGAACGCCCTCATGCCGCCGCCTCCTTCGTCACGCACACCACGCCCCCCGACTCGTCCACAGTGAGGAGGAACACCTGCCGGGGGGAGGTGAGGCGGCGGTCGGAGAGCTGCCGGTCCAGCCACTTCCGGTCGTAGCCGCTGGCGCGGAGGTTGTCGGTCATGACGTGGCCGTCGTTGATGAGGAGGACGGGGAGGGTTACGTCGTCGGGGACCTCCAGGTTCATCACCTGGGGTGTCACCGGGGAGGCCTTGGTGTAGGGCAGGATGGAGACCTGTCCGCTGGTCTCCAGAATGGCGTATTTGACGGAGGAGAGGTCGGAGTAGCCCTGGCTGCGCAGCTGCTCGAAAAGCTCGTCCACGGTGAAGCGGTTGCGGGCCATGTTCTGCTGGAGGACCCGCCCCTCCCGGATGATGACCGTGGGCTGGCCGCAGACGATGGCCCGGAACCGGATGGACTTGAGGCTGAAGAAGCTCAGCAGCATGGACAGGCACAGCAGGGTGACAATGGGGAACACCCCGTGGACCAGGGGGATGCCGAAGTCCTGCATGGGCACCGAGGCCAGATCGGAGATGATCAGGGTGAGCACCAGCTCGCTGGGCTCCAGCTCCCCGATCTGCCGCTTGCCCATCAGGCGCAGGCCCACCATCAGGAGGAAATAGAGGATAATGGTCCGGCAGAAGGCGGTTATCATACACTCACATCCTTTCTTTTCAATCTGAGTATTTGCAGAAAGGCTGAAAATAAACCCGAGGGGAGAACTTCCGCCCCGCGAGGCGTCAGCAGACGGAGGAACAGATGGCTGTAAAGAGAAAAACGCCGGACGCCGGCTATGTGAAACTGAAAAAAGACCTGGCGGAGGGGGAGATCGGCCCGGCCTATCTTTTCCACGGTGAGGAGAGCTATTTGCGGGAATACTATCTCTCCCAGCTGCGGGAGCGGCTGGTCCCCGCCGGGGTAGAGACCTTCAACTTCCACCGCCTAGAGGGCAGGGGGCTGACGGCCCAGGCCCTGACGGAGGCGGTGGAGGCCATGCCCATGATGGCGGACCGGACCATGGTGCAGGTGACGGACTGGGATCTCTTCAAGCTGGCGGAGGAGCAGAGAAAGCCCCTCATCGCCCTGCTGGAGGACCTGCCGGACTACTGCTGCCTGGTGTTTGTCTATGAGCACCTGGAGTACAAGCCGGTCAAGACCTATAAGAAGCTCTGCGCCGCCCTGGAGAAATCGGTCCAGGTGGTGAAGTTTGAGGAGCAGGATCAGCGGGAGATCCTCAAGTGGATCAGCCGGCGGTTCAAGGCCGCGGGCCGCTCCATCGACGCGGAGACGGCGGAGCACCTGATCTTCACCTGCGGGTCCCTGATGAACGGCCTCATTCCGGAGATCGGGAAGATCGCCGCCTACGCCAGGGGGGAGCGGATCACCAAGGCGGACATCGACGCGGTGGCCGCGCCGGTGCTGGAGGCCCAGGTGTTTGAGATGACGGGGGCCCTGTCCAAGGGGGACTTCGACCGGGCGGCGGAGGTCCTGGGGACCCTGCTGAAGCTCCAGGAGGAGCCCTTTTTGATCCTGGCGATGATCGGCCGGGAGGTCCGGCGGCTCTACACCGCCCGGACGGCGCTGGACAGCCACCGGGACAAATTCTGGCTCATGGAGCGGTGGAATATGCGCTCGGATTACGCCGCGAGGCTGCTGCTGGAGAACGCCCGGCGGGTGGACAGGCAGTGGTGCGAGCGGGCGGTCCGGCGGTGCTGCGAGCTGGACATGCGGATTAAGAGCGTCAACGGCGTGGACGGAGCGGAGGAGCTGAAGCTTCTGCTGATGGAGCTGGCCCAGGAGGCGGCGTCGTGAAGCGGAGGGTTCGGGAGGTCATCGTGGTGGAGGGGCGGTACGACAAGAACGCCCTCCGGCAGGCGGTGGAGGCCACGGTGATCGAAACCGGCGGCTTCGGCGTTTTCAAGGACGGGGAGAAGCTGGCGCTGCTGCGCCGCTTGGCGGCGGAGCGGGGGCTCATTCTCCTCACAGACAGCGACGGGGCGGGGTTCGTCATCCGGAACTTTTTGAAGGGCGCCATCCCGCCGGACCGGCTCAAGCAGGCATATATCCCCGATATCTACGGCAAGGAGCGGCGGAAAACCGCCCCCGGGAAGGAGGGGAAGCTGGGGGTGGAGGGGATGCCCCCGGCGGTGCTGCTCCAGGCCCTGGAGCGGGCAGGGGCGGTCTTTGAGGACGGGGACGCGTCCCGGGAGCGCACGCCCATCACCAAGGGGGATTTCTACGATCTGGGCCTCACCGGCGGAACGAACAGCGCCGCCCTGCGCGGGGCGGTGCTCCGGGCGCTGGATCTGCCGGAGCGGATGACCGCCAACGCCCTGCTGGAGGCGGTGAACCTGCTGTATGGCCGGGAGGAATTTTTGGCGCTGGTGGAGCGCCTATAGGAGGATATTATGCCGACATTACAGGAAATTCGAGAG
>JAIEIQ010000359.1 GCA_029065305.1 Oscillospiraceae bacterium | reverse complement strand
ACCGGATGCCCACCCTCCACAACATCTGGCTCCACGTCTGGGAGCGGGTCCGGGACTTCCTGGTCCGGGCGGGAACCATCATCGCCGCCATGAGCGTGGTCATCTGGTTCCTCCAGAGCTTCTCCCCCAGCCTCCAGATGGTGGAGGACACCACGGACAGCATCCTGGCGCTGGTGGGCGGATTCCTCGCGCCGGTGTTCGCGCCCCTGGGCTTCGGGGCGTGGCAGGCGGCGGTGGCCCTCCTGACGGGCCTGATCGCAAAGGAGATGGTGGTCGGCTCCATGAGCCTGTTCTACGGCTTCTCCCTGACGGACTACGCGGCAGCGGGGACAGTCATGGCGGCGACCTTCTCCCCGGCGGCGGCGCTGGCCTTCGTCACCTTCTGCGCTCTGTACACCCCCTGCGTGGCGGCGATTGCCACCATCCGGCGGGAGATGGGCAGCAGGCGGTGGACAGCCCTCACCCTGGCCTGGCAGCTGGGGGCGGCGTGGCTGACGGCCTTTGCGGTGTATCGGATTGCACTCCTGTTCTGAGGGGCTTCAATGGGAGAAAGCTGAATCCCGCTTCCTCTGCCCCTTGCCAAAGCCCGCCTGTTCATGATAAAATAGGTGTATCACGAAGGAAGAGGGAGAATCATTATGAGACGAAACAGACAGCCTGCGGTCTGGATCGCCGCCACCGCCATGGGCGCGGCTCTGGCGGCGGCGGTCCAGTATCTGGGCGGGCTCATTCCGGACATCGCCGTCATCTTCGGCCCCTTCAGCGTCCGGCAGCTCATCACCGGCGCTCTGGTCAACTGCGTCCTGCTGGTTTTTACCGCCCGGGCGGGGCTGGCCTCCGGCGCGGCCATTGGGGCGGTGTCCGCCGTGCTGGCGGCTCTGCTGGGCATCAGCCAGCTGGTCCTGTCCCCGGTGGTGGCGGCGGGCAATATCCTGCTGTGCCTGGTGTACTGGTTTTTGGAGGAGCGGATGAACCACATCTGCGGCGTTGTGGCCGGGGCGGCGGTCAAGTGCGGCTTCCTGTGGCTGACGGCGCCGCTGGTGCTGGCGGCGGCAGGGCTTCCGGAGAAGCAGACGGCTATGCTGTCCGTCATGTTCTCCTGGCCCCAGTTTGTCACAGCTCTGTGCGGTGGCCTGCTGGCCTGGGCGGTGCTGCCCAGGGTCAGGCGGCGGTAGCGGGCGTAAAGGGCCGGGGAGGCAACTCCCCGGCCCTCTTCTACGCCTCCAGCAGCGCCAAAAGCGCTCTTTTATACTCCAGAAATTCCCCGCTGAGGGCGAAATCCATCCGACGGGGCCGCTGGGAGCGGATGGGCAGCTCCGCCGCGATCCGCCCCGGCTGTCCCGCCAGGATATACACCCGGTCCGAGAGGAGCACCGCCTCGTCGATGTCGTGGGTGACAAAGAGGGTGGTCAGCCCCAGCTCCCCCATCATCTCCAGATACCACCGGTGGAGCTCCCGCTTGGTCAGGGCGTCCAGGGCGGAGAAGGGCTCGTCCAGCAGCGCCACCCCCCGGGACCCCAGAAAGGTCCGCAGCAGCGCCGCCCGCTGGCGCATTCCGCCGGAGAGCTGGGCGGGGTACTTGTCCTCCGTCCCTGTCAGGCCGAACCGGGCGAAGTAGGACAGCGCCTCCGCCCGGGCCTCCCCGGCGCTTCTGCCCCGGATGACCAGGGGCAGGGCGGCGTTGTCCGCTATCTTCTTGTGGGACAGCAGCAGGTCCCGCTGGAGCATGTAGCTGATGCGCCCCGGCGTGCCGGTGATATCCTCCCCCTCCAGATAAATCCGCCCGCTGTCGGGCCTCTCCAGGCCGGAGAGGGCGTGGAACAGGGTGGTCTTCCCCGCCCCGCTCACCCCCAGCAGGCACACCAGCTCCCCCTTCTCCAGGGAGAGGGACACATCCTGGAGAATCGTCCTGCCGCCATAGGATTTGGTGACGCCCTCCGCCCGCAGGACCGGCGGCTTCCCGCCGCTCATTGGGGCAGGTAGTCGTTGGAGAAGCCGGTGTTCTCCGGGATGGGGTTCTCCACCAGGTTGTTGTCGTTGAGCCAGCTGTAGAAGGCGTTCCACCGGACGGGGTCGATATAGCCCCAGCGCTCCGCCTCCGCCTTGTACTGGTCTGTGATCCACGCCTGGCTGGCCATGACCAGCTCCTCGCTGCCGGCCAGGGAGCCGGTATCGTCGCCGTCAATGAGCATCCGCGCGGCCTCCTCCGGGTGCTCGATGGCATACTCGTAGCCCCGGGCGGCGGCGGAGAGGAAGGCTTTAGCCGCGTCCGGCTGGCTCTCCAGGAAGCTGTTGTTGGCGATGAGGATGGGGGTGTAGTAGTCGAAAACCGGGTCGATGTCCTTGAAGTAGAAGTAGTCGAAGTCCAGACCGCTCTGCTGTGCGGAGATGCCGCCCCAGCCGTAGAAAATCCAGATGGCGTCGGTCTGGCGCTCCCGCAGGGCCCCGGCCTCGTCTGAGATATTGTTGGGAATCAGCGCAACCTGGGAGAAGTCCCCGCCGTCCGCCGTCACCACCCGCTCCATCATCGCCAGCTCCGTGGGGGTGTTCCAGGTGGAGTAGGTCCGCCCCGCCAGGCCGGCGGGCCGGTCCATGCCCTCCCCGGCCCGGGAGATGATGCCGGAGGTGTTGTGCTGGAGCAGCGCCGCCACCGCCGTCACCGCCAGGGGCTCCTCCCGGGCGAAGGCGGAGGCGACGGAGTCCTGGGCCGTAACGGCGAACTCCGCCTGCCCGGCGGCGCAGATGGCGGAGGCCCCGTCCTCCGGGGGCTGGACGATGGAGACGTTCAGCCCCGCCTCCTCGAACCAGCCCTGGGCCAAGGCGGCGTAGAGGCCGGTAAAGTTGGTGTTGGGGGTCCAGTCCAGGCAGAGGGTCACGTCGGTGAGCCCCGCTTTTCCGCCGTCTCCCCCGCCGCAGGCGGCCAGGGACGCCAGCAGAAGCCCCGCCAGAACCAGGGCCCCGATCTTTTTCAAAAAACGCATTCAGTCATTCCTTTCGATTTTCTCAAAGGCCTCCCAGGGGCAGGCCCTCTTCCGCAGCACCGTCACCAGCGCCATGAGCAGCAGGCTCACCGCCACAATGACGAGGATCACGGCGAACATCTTTTCAAAGGCGTAGGCCTTCTTCACCCGGGTCATATAGACTCCCAGGCCCTCGGTGCCCCCCAGCCACTCGGAGATCACCGCCCCCACCACCGCGTAGGACGCGCTGACCCGCAGGCCGGAGAAGAAGTGGCTCAGGGCGGAGGGGAACTCCAGGTGGCAGAAGATCTGCCGCCGGCTGGCCCCCATGGACCGCAGGAGATCCGCCGCGGCCCTGTCGGTGCTGGCATAGCCCTCCAGGAGGCTGACGGTGACGGGGAAGAAGGTGGTCAGGGCCACCAGCGTCACCTTGGGAGCCATGCCGAAGCCCATCCACAGCACCAGCAGGGGCGCGATGGCGATGGTGGGGATGGTCTGAGTGATGACCAGCAGGGGGTAGAGGGCCCGGTAGAGCACCCGCGCCCTGTGCATCAGCGTGGCCAGAACCAGAGCGGCCAGAATCCCGATGCCCAGCCCCCAGGCCGCTTCCGCCAGGGTCACAAGGGCGTTTTCCCAGAGGACGGGCCCGTCGCTCACCAGGGCCCGGACCACCTCCACCGGCGAGGGCAGCAGAAACGAGGGCACAAGCCCCCCCTCGCTGACCGCCAGCCAGAGGAGGGCCAGGGCGGTCAGGGCCCCGGCGGCGGGGAGCTTACTGGTGATGCTTGGTGATTTTTTCATCGATGGTCAGTACGCTCCCCTCGCCCCTGTAGGTCAGCTTCGTATAGGCGTAGACCTTTTCACTGCCGGCTCTGTTGGCGATACGGACGCAGTTCTCCAGGATCTCCACCAGCTGGTGGAGGTCGTCGCCCTCGATGGAGGTCTCGCTGGGGCCCACGTAGTAGTGCAGGCCCGTGGACCGGATGTAGGCGATGACCTCGTCCACAACGCGGACTGTCTCCGCGTCGTTAAGGCCGGTGGGCAGGATCTGGATGGCGATGTTTGCTTTCATTGCGCTTTCCTCCAAAAAAATAGAATCAGGACATCCGCCAAGCTCTGCCATGCGGACGTACTGATTCCTCAGAAAACTCCCTACGCTGGCATTACCCAACAGGTTCAAAGGGTCAAAGGTCTGCACCTTACTCTCAGCCGCGCGGCGGCCCCCCTGGCTATGCACTTGTCTTTTGTCCCGGAAGCGGATTTCCCACTTCCCAAGTAGTATACCCCATCCGGCGGGGAAAAGCAAGAGGGTGGGAAAATTTTCTCAAAAATCTATCCGAAAGCAGGCGCGGCCCGCAGAGAAGTAAGAGGACAGACCGTCATCCTGACGCTCTGTCCTCTTACCCTGGAGGCGACACCCGGATTTGAACCGGGGAATCAGGGTTTTGCAGACCCATGCCTTACCACTTGGCTATGTCGCCGTATAGAGAACAGGAGCAAGACGTATTTGCTCCTGTTCTCCTTTGTACATGGAGCGGGCGACGGGGCTCGAACCCGCTACCTCCACCTTGGCAAGGTGGCGCTCTACCAGATGAGCTACGCCCGCAGATGGTGCCTCCGGTCGGAATTGAACCAACGACACGCGGATTTTCAGTCCGCTGCTCTACCAACTGAGCTACAGAGGCATATCGGGTACCGTATGTACCCGGTTGGAAAAATGGCGACCCAGAACGGGCTCGAACCGTCGACCTCCAGCGTGACAGGCTGGCGTTCTAACCAACTGAACTACTGGGCCATTTCCGCGTTAAATGGGGTGGTGGGAACAACTGGACTCGAACCAGTGACCCCCTGCTTGTAAGGCAGGTGCTCTAACCAGCTGAGCTATGCTCC
>JAIEIQ010000358.1 GCA_029065305.1 Oscillospiraceae bacterium | reverse complement strand
GAACTTCCCCTTGTTGGCCACCAGCCGCACCAGACAGATGGATAGTACCCGCTGACCGCCGCCGCAGCCACCCCCAGAATATAGGCGGGGAGCAGCTTCACGTCGATCCCCCCCGCCTCCACCACGTCCTTGATCTGGAGGATGTTGGCCCCCAGCACGGCGGGGATGGACAGCAGGAAGGCGAACCGGACGGCAAACTTCCGATCCAGCCCCCGGAAGCAGCCCATGCAGATGGTCATGCCGGACCGGGAGATCCCCGGGCAGGTGGCGACGGCCTGACCCGCGCCGATAATCAGCACGTCCAAAACGGTGGTGGACCGCTCGCTCTTTCTGCCCCGGCGGACCCGGTCGCAGACAAACAGCAGCGCACCCGTCACCAGCAGGGCCCCGCCCACAAAGTAGGTGTTGCTGTAGAGCCCCTCCACCAGCTCCTGCACCGGCAGCACCAGGAACAGGGGCAGGGTGCCGATGATGATGAGCAGAATCAGCCGCCGGGCGGGGGGGATGCTTCTGGGCATTCCCCCCTGGCGGATGTCGCCGATGGCCCGGAAGAACTCCAGAACCATCTCCCGGATATCCCCCCAGTAGGCGGCGAACACCGCCGCCAGGGTCCCCAGATGGAGAAGCACGTCAAAGAATATGTCGTCGCTCCCCGCCACCTTCAGCCCCAGCAGGTTCTGGGCGATGGACAGGTGGCCGGAGCTGGAGATGGGCAGAAATTCCGCCACCCCCTGAATGAGCCCCAAAATCAGCGCGTTGAGCAAAGACACGGCAGCGCCTCCTTATCAAAATATCATGTCTATGATAGCACAGCTGTTTGCGCTTTTCCACAGTTTTTTCCCGAACCCCGGAAAAAACAGGGCGCGCCCTCCCCGCGGCCCGTTCCGGTCCGGGGTGGCGCGCTTACGCTTGGTTCAGGTTGTCCAGGGCGCTCCGGGCGGCGGCCTGCTCGGCCTCCTTCTTGCTGCGGCCCTCCCCCCGGCCGATGGGCTCGCCGTTGAGCCGGACCTCGAAGAGGAAGGTCTTGTTGTGGTCCGGGCCGCTCTCTCCGGTCATGTGGTAGGTGAGCACCTGTCCGCTGTGGCGCTGGACCAGCTCCTGGAGGGCGGTCTTGCAGTCCCGCCGCTCCTCCCCGGCGGGAGCCCGGCTGAGCAGGACCCGGTGGATCAGCTCCCGGACCGCCTCCATGCCCCCGTCCAGATACACCGCCGCCAGCACCGCCTCCGTGGCGTCAGCCAGGATGGACTGCCGCGCCCGTCCGCCGCCGGCCTCCTCCCCCTTGCCCAGCTTGAGGTACGCCCCCAGCTCCAGGCCCTTGGCCACCTCATAGAGGCTCTGCTCGCACACCAGCGCCGCCCGCATCCGGGTCAGATCCCCCTCCGGCAGGCCGCTGTGGGCCTTGAACAAAAACTCCGCCGTCACAAACCCCAGCACGCTGTCCCCCAGGAACTCCAGCCGCTCGTTGCTCACCGCGCCCCCCCGGTGCTCGTTGGCGTAGGAGCTGTGGCTCAGCGCCTCCGCCAGCAGGGACCGGTCCCGAAAGCGGTAGCCCAGCTTTTTTTCCAGGGATTCCATCGTCCATCCCTCCTTCCCTGAAAAGGAGCCCCGCCCGCCGGGCTGACTGCCCGTCCGACAAGGCTCCTCCGAAACACAAACCGGAAAATCTATTTATCCAGGCGCTTGGTCAAAAATTCCACGCAGTCGCCCACCGTATGCAGGGTAGCCAGCTCCTCTTCCCGCACCTCGCTGATGGCAAATTCCTGCTCCATGCTCATCACCAGATCCACCAGGTCCACGGAATCCGCGCCGAGATCCTCTTCAAAGGAGGTCTCCTCCGTGATTTCCTCCGGCTCCACGGCGAACTGGTCGGCAATGATGCGCTGCATCCGCTCGAAAATATCCTGCATGCCTCCACCTCCTTTCTCTCTGGTACTATTGGGCTATTGGCATGATAAAACTTTTCCCCCTGCCTGTCAATAGCAAAAGCGCATTTTCCGGCGGGCAGGCGGGTTTCTCCTAGCGCTCCAGCCGCATCAGGCCGATATTCGCCTCGATATCCTCCGCCAGACCGCTGGAGGCCACAGCCGCCGCCTGGTAAACCGCATTCTCCATGGCCCGGGCGTTGCTGGAGCCGTGGGCCTTAACGACAGTCCTCGTCAGGCCCAGGAAGGGCGTGCCCCCCACCCGGTCCGGGTTGAGGAGTTCCTTAAACTCGTCGAGCCCCTTCTTCACCAGCAGGGCCGCGAGCTTGGTCCCCAGGCTCCGCATGAACATGCCCTTCATCTGCTTCCCCATGAAGGAGCCCGCGCCCTCGATGGCCTTGAGCATCACGTTGCCGGTGAAGCCGTCGGTGACGATCACGTCGCAGCCGCCCTTGACGGCCTCCTTGGCCTCGATATTGCCGATGAAATTCAGGTGCCCGGCATCCCCCGCCGCCCGCAGGACCTGATAGGTGTCCTGGCGGAGCTGGTCGCCCTTGCTCTCCTCGCTGCCGATGTTCAGAAGCCCCACCCGGGGCCGCTCCAGCCCCATCACCCGGCGGGCGTAATAGCTGCCTATGTAGGCAAACTGGGTCAGGTACTCCACGGAGCACTCCGCGTTGGCGCCGCAGTCGATGAGCACTGCGCCGTTTCCGGCGGTGGGGATCACCGGAGAAAAGGCCGCCCTGCGGATGCCCTTGATCCGCTTGACGATGAGGGTCCCGGCGCTCAGCAGGGCCCCGGTGCTCCCGGCGGAGACAAAGGCGTCCCCCTCCCCGTCCCGGAGCAGGTTCAGCCCCACGGTGATGGAGGAGTCCTTCTTGATCCGGAAGGCCGTAGCCGGGTTGTCGTGCATGTCGATCACCTCGCTGGCGTTGACCACAGAGACATTCCCCGGGGCCCCGCCGGCCTGCTCCAGAGCGGCGCGGACCTCCGCCTCCCGCCCCACCAGGGCGATCTCCAGCTCCGGCCTGGCCTTGGCCGCGCTGACGGCCCCCTTCACGATCTCCACGGGGGCATTGTCACCTCCCATGGCGTCCACAATGATTTTCAACAGTAGCTCTCCTTTCCCGCGCGGCTACGGCGTGTCGGTCCTGCCGATGAGATAATCCACAGAAACTCCGTAAAAGTCCGCAATTTTCCACAAGGTTGCCAAGGTGGCTTCTTCACTGGCTCCCGTCTCATAGCGGCGGTACGTCCGAATAGAAAGACCAAATTCCAGCAAAACATCCTCCTGCTTTAAATTTTTTCCTTTTCTTAACAAAAGCAGTCTCTCTGAAAATTTTGACATGACTTTCTCCCAAAAGGCTTGACAGGCCACCGATGACCGGTTATACTATAACCGGTCATTCGTGGCCGCTATCGGCTCACCGCGCATCTGTCCTTCCGATCAGATAGTCCACAGAAACCTCGTACAGGTCCGCCAAAGCAGCCAGTGTCTCCAGATCCGGACGGTGCGATTGTTCCGTATCGCTCTCATAATATTGGTAGGTCCTCAGCTTGACCCCCAATCGGTCTGCCACACTCTGCTGCGTCAACCGGTTTTCCTTTCTTAATTGTCTCAGCCGTTCTGATAAAATAATCAAAAAAGCTTCTCCTCCCTATTGACACGAACAGTATATGCGTATATAATACGAATATATTGTTCGTAATCAAATCACCGTCTGATCGCACCTTGACAAATCCATCAAAACCCCAGGCTTCAGCGCCTCCACGATCTCCAGAGAACGGGCGGAGATCTCCTGATTCTTGTTCCGTTTGCCCTTCACCCGGTATCCCAGGGGGGTGATGATGCCGAAATTGATGTTCATGGGCTGGAAGCTCCCCACCGTCTCGTCGGAGACGTAGAGCCCCAGGGCCCCGATGGCCGTCTCCCGGGGGAAGTCCACGGGGGGCTCCCCCGCCAGCCGCCGGGCCAGCTCCAGCCCCGCCAGAAAGCCCGACGCGGCGGACTCCACATAGCCCTCCACCCCGGTCATCTGCCCGGCAAAGCAGATCCGGGGCTCGCTTCTGAGCCGGTAGTACCGGTCCAGAAGCCGGGGGGAGTCCAGATAGGTGTTCCGGTGCATGACGCCGTAGCGGACGAATTCCGCCTCCTTTAAGGCCGGAATCATGGAAAACACCCGCTTCTGCTCCCCGAATTTCAGATGGGTCTGGAAGCCCACCAGATTGTAGATGGACCCCTCGGCGTTGTCCCGGCGAAGCTGGACCACGGCGTAGGGCTCCCGGCCCGTGGACGGGTCCCGGAGGCCCCGGGGCTTCAGGGGGCCGTAGCGCAGGGTGTCCTCCCCCCGCCGGGCCATGACCTCCACGGGCATACAGCCCTCAAAGACGCTCTTGTCCTCAAAGCCGTGGACCTCCGCCTCCCGGGCTTCGCAGAGCTCCCGCCAGAAGGCCCGGTACTCCTCCTGGGAGAGGGCGCAGTTGATGTAGTCCGCCGTGCCCTTGTCGTAGCGGGAGGCAAACCAGGCTTTTTCCATGTCGATGCTCTCGAAGCTCACCAGAGGGGCGGCGGCGTCGAAGAAGTGCAGGGCGGCGCTCTCGCCGCCCACCCGCGAGAGCAGGTGGTCCGCCAGGGCGTCGCTGGTCAGGGGGCCGGTGGCTACGACGACCTCCCCCTCCTCCGGCAGGGCGGTGATCTCGCCCTCCACAACGGTGATATCGGGGTGGCTCCGGATGGCGTCCGTCACGCGCCGGGCAAAGCCCTGCCGGTCTACGGCCAGGGCCCCGCCGGCCTCCACCCGGGTTTCGTCCGCGCAGCGGAGAATGAGGCTCCCCAGGCGGCGCAGCTCCTCCTTGAGCAGGCCCACCGCGTTCTCCAGCCCTGCCCCCCGCAGGGAGTTGGAGCACACCAGCTCCGCGAAGAGGGGGCTTGTGTGGGCGGGGGTCATCTTCTGGGGCTTCATCTCCCGGAGGGTGACGGGGATCCCCCGCTGGGCCAGCTGCCACGCGGCCTCGCACCCCGCAAGCCCCGCGCCAATTACGGTAACATTCATCATTGTCTTTCTTTTATCTCCGAGCGTCCGACTAAATAATCCAAAGAAACATCAAAATAATCCGCCAATTTAATCAATCCGCGAACATCCGGGTAATTTGCGCCGGATTCATAGCATTGATATCCGCGCAGAGTAAGCCCCAGATAGTCCGCCATCTCCCGCTGATAAATACGCTTACTGCTCCGGAGGTCTTTTAATCTCTGCGCGAAAATTTCCATAGTACCCCCTTGACAAACAGATAAATTTCGTGTATATATGAAATTAAACTTACTATAGGAGGGTGCCAACCATGTCTGACCTCATTCAAGCCCTATACGAATACGCCTGCAAAAACCACATTCCCGCCTTCCTCTCAGGCAAAGAATACGAAGAGCTCCAAGAAATCGTGGAACAGCAGGAAACCCGCCTCACCGCCCTCCTGCCCCCCGGCGGCATACAGACCTGGAAAGACTTCTCCGGAGATTCCTTCCTGATGCAGTCTATGGAGCTGGAGGCGGCGTTCCGGGCCGGGATGTCTATCGCTCTGGAGCTGACCCGTCTTCCATGACGGCGCCCCCGTTGTTCAGGCGTCCTTTTTCTTTGCCGGCGTCTTTTTGGCGGCTGTTTTTTTCGCGGGGGCCTTCTTTTTTGCCGGGGCCTTCTTCTCCTCCGCGGGCTGTTCCCCGCCGTCCTCCGCGGTCTTTTTCCGCCAGCCGCCCCGGTTCTCCTCCGGGGTGAAAT
>JAIEIQ010000357.1 GCA_029065305.1 Oscillospiraceae bacterium | reverse complement strand
ACCTGCCCCATACCTATGGCCGCCACTGCATCACCGTCTCGTTGTCGTGGGTGCCCACATAGCAGACGCAGTGGCGGCCATAGGTATGGGGCAGGTAGTTGCTGGGCTCTCGGGCGTCAAAGGCGAACTCCAGCACCTTCATGCCGGGCAGGCCGGAATCCGCCAAGAGCCTGCGCACCTCCGGCGTGAGGAAGCCCAGATCCTCGGCGATGAAGTCCAAGTCCTGGAACCAGTCCGTCAGCACCCCTACCAGGTCCATGCCGGGCCCCTTCCGCCAGCGGCCGTTCTTGGCGGTGGTCTCCCCGTAGGGCACCGCCCAGTAGCTCTCCAGGCCCCGGAAGTGGTCGATGCGGATCACGTCGAAGAGCCGCCCGGCGCCCTCCACCCTGCGGATCCACCAGCCGAAGCCGTCCTGCTGCATCCGGTCGTAGTCGTAGAGGGGGTTGCCCCACAGCTGGCCGTCGGCGGAGAAGTAGTCCGGGGGCACGCCGGAGACCTCGGTGGGCACGTTGCCCTCCCCCAGCTGGAAGAACTCCGGCTCCGACCACACATCGGCGGAGTCCATGGCCACGTAGATGGGCAGATCCCCGATGACCCGGATGCCCAGGGAGTGGATATAGTCCCGCAGGGCGTTCCACTGCCGGAAGAAGAGGAACTGGAGGTAGCGGAAAAAGTCCACGTCCTCCGCCAGCTCCGTCCGGTATTTCTCCATGGCCTCCGGCCTGCGCAGGCGGATGTCCTCGTCGGGCCAGTCCAGCCAGCTCTTCATACCGAAGTGCTGCTTGACGGCCATATAGAGGGCATAGCCGTCCAGCCAGCGGTTTTCCCGGGCGAAGCGCTCCACCGCCTCCTGATCCCGGCTCCAGCCCTTTTGGAAGGCCTTCCGAAGTACGCGGAAGCGGGAGTCGTAGATCCTGCCGTAGTCCACATACCGGGGCTCCGTGCCCCAGTTGATCGCCTCCAGCTCCGCCCTGTCCAGCAGCCCGTCCTCCGCCAGGAGATCCAGGTCGATGAAGTAGGGGTTCCCCGCAAAGGTGGAGAAGGACTGGTAGGGGCTGTCGCCGTAGCTGGTGGGCCCCAGGGGGAGGAGCTGCCAGTATCTCTGTCCGGCGGCCTTCAGAAAGTCAGCGAAGGCGTAGGCCTCCCGGCCCAGGGTGCCGATGCCGTACCGGGAGGGAAGGGAGGAGATGTGCAGAAGAATTCCGCTGCTGCGGTCCATGAAATCACTCTCTTCTTTTCAAATTTGGGGTTTTCACATTATCTTACCATTGAAACCGCCTCCTGTAAAGGGCGATTTTGGCAGATTCCCCTCTATTGTCAAGGCGCGGCGGCCCGGCACAGCGCCGCCGGAGAGCCGGCGGGAGGTCAGGTCGTCGCGCCCCGCAGAAAAATCTTACATTGTCAGTCCCAGCAGCTGCCGCCGTATCATATCGAAGGCGCTGTGGGCGGCGGCTGTCCGCACCCGGTCCCGTCCCCGGCCCTTCCCGCAGGAGAGCTCCTTGCAGATGGTCCCCTCCGCCGAGGCCAGGGCGATGTACACCGTGCCCACCGGGTTTCCCCGCTCGTCGCTGTCCGGTCCAGCCACGCCGGTGACGGACACCGCCAGATCACTGCCGCAGACCTTCCGGCACCCCTCGGCCATGGCCCGGGCCACCGGCTCGCTGACCGCGCCGCACCCGGCCAGCAGCGCCCGGTTCACCCCCAGCACACCGGCCTTCACGTCGTCGGTGTAGCTCACCACGCCGCCCCGGAAGACCTTCGACGCCCCGGGCAGATCCGTCATCCGCTTGGCGATGAGCCCGCCGGTGCAGCTCTCCGCCGCCGAGAGGGTCAGGCCCCGCTCCCGCAGCAGATCGGACACGACCTCCTCGATGCTCCCCACGTCCACGCCGTAGACCACATCCCCCAGGATGCCCTTCACCTCGTCCATCAGGGGCCGGAGCATCTCCTCGGCCTGCTCCCGGGTGTCCGCCTTGGCGGTGGCACGGACCAGGCACTCGTTGGTCTTGGCGTAGGGGGCCAGGGTGGGGTTGGACAGCCGGGTCATGGGCTCGTGTAGAGCCTCCTCTACAGCGCTCTCCCCCATGCCGTAGATCCGAAGCTCGTGGCTGACGATGACCCCGTCGGTGAGCCTTTCCAGATAGGGCGCGGCCTTGTGCTCAAACATGTACCGGCACTCAAAGGGCGGTCCCGGCAGCATCAGCACATGGACCCCGTCCTCCTCAAAGGCGCACCCCGGCGCGGTGCCCACCGGGTTGTCGAAGACGGTGCAGTTCACCGGCAGCATGGCCTGCTGGATGTTGTTGTCCGTCATCTTCCGGCCCAGCTTGGTTTCAAACCAGGTTTTGATCTCCTCCAGGATATCCTCGTGGAGCTCCAGCTCCCGGCCGAAGGTTTTGCAGATGGTCTGCTTGGTCAGATCGTCGTAGGTGGGTCCCAGCCCGCCGGTGGTGATGATGATGTCCGCCCGCCTCCGGGCCGTCTCCAGGGCCTCCGCCAGCCGCTCCGGGTTGTCCCCCACCACCGTGTGGTGGTGGACCGTGATGCCCAGGGCGCTGAGCCCTTCGGAGATCATCTGGGCGTCGGTGTTGGCGATGTTCCCCAGCAGCAGCTCCGTTCCAACCGCGATCAGTTCCGCTCTCATAGCCTGCCTCGATTCTTTTTTATAGATTGATGGTGACCCGCTCGATGCCGTCCATGGCCCTCTGGGTCAGCCCCTCGATATCCAGCGCGCTTTCAAACCCGACGACATCCTCCAGCACCGGGTGGGTCCTGGGGTGCCGGGGGGTGAAGACCGTGCAGCAGTCCTCGTAGGGGAGAATGGATGTCTCAAAGGTCCCGATCCGCCGGGAGATGAGCACGATCTCCTGCTTATCCATCCCGATGACAGGCCGCAACACCGGCAGGGAGCAGGCCGCGTCGGACACCGCCAGGGCGTCCATGGTCTGGCTGGCCACCTGACCCAGGCTCTCGCCGGTGACCAGGGCCTTGGCCCCCGTCCGCTTCGCCACCTGTTCGGCCAGGCGCATCATGAACCGGCGCATGATGAGGGTGAAATACTCCTCCGGGCAGTCCCGCCGGATGGCCTCCTGGATCTCCGTGAAGGGGACGATATGCAGCTTCATCCGCCCGCACCAGGGCGCCAGCTCCCTTGCCAGCTGCTGGACCTTGTCCAGGGCCTGCCGGGAGGTGTAGGGCGGGGAGAAGAAGTGGACCAGCTCCAGCTGGACCCCCCGCTTGGCGATCATGTAGGAGGACACCGGGCTGTCGATGCCGCCGCTCAGCAGGCTCACCGCCGTGCCACCCATGCCGATGGGCAGGCCCCCGGCGCCGGGCTGGCTGGGTCCGTGGACGTAGGCGGCCTTCTCCCGGACCTCCACGTGAACGCACAGCTCCGGCTTGTGGACATCCACCTTCAGATGGGGGTACTCCTCGTGGAGCAGGCCCCCTACATACTGAGAGATCTCCATGCTGTTCATGGGGAACTGCTTGTCCGCCCGCTTCGTCTCCACCTTGAAGGTTTTCGCCGCCCGCAGCTCCCGGTCCAGGTAGTGCTTCGCGCAGTGGAAGATGGCGTCCTTGTCCTTGGGGCAGGACCGGGCCCGGGTGGCGGCGATGATGCCGAAGACCTGCTTGCAGGCGGCGTAGGCCCCCTCCAGATCGCAGTCCTCCCTCTGGGGCTCCACGTAGATGGTGCTCTGCTTGGAGTAGATGTGGAAGCCGCCGCAGTGCTGGAGGCGGCGGCGGATATTGGAGAGCAGCTTGTCCTCAAAGCTCCGCCGGTTGAGGCCCTTGAGGACCACCTCCCCCAGCTTGAGCAGGATGATTTCATTCATAGCAAAGGTTCCTTTCCCCGTTCTTCCGGACTATTATAGCCCATGACGGGGAGATTGTCCAGAGACAGGCGGGATATCCTTTCACAAAATTAGAGGAGCGGCCCCCGGGGGCCGCTCCTCTTCAATGAGAGTCTTCACCGCTTCAAATTGCACATAATTTTTGTAATCATTAATTGGGTAAAGGATATTTTTATTCGGAAAATTTTTGTTAAATACTACACAATTACAAACGGCATCTCAAGAACGCAGCGGACACTTTCTTCCGCGTTTTCTCCATAGTCGAAATCAACACATGCAAAGGCAATATAATTTCCGCAGGAGAATCCTCCCACGTGCTCATACTCGCTGGAACCTGTCCATGTATAAATGGTATAGACTTCCCCTTTTTTCAATTCTGTACTGCCCAAAGTGTCTCCTATAACTAACGGAAGCACAGATTCCCTATTGGCATAGAGCATTTCAATTCCGCCAATTGATTCGCTGCGCCAGATGGTTACACTTGGTTCCTCTCCAATATATTCAAGCTGCAATTCAAAATTGAAAGGATCCTCTTTTTGTATCTCTTTGGAATTATATTCATACTGGCCGGATGTACATGTAATGCGAAATGTGTCATTGCATATGACCGTGCTTTTCACAGGTGCTGCTGCCGGATCGACTTCCCTATTAGAACATCCGCACAGCAATAGTACACTCCATATCAGCAAAATCGAAATTCTCCTGCGAATTTTCATAGTAACCTCACAATCTCAGCCAAAGGTGATTCCAAGCTCATCGGTTTCTACTAGCTGTCTACTGTGTTAGTATAGCTCCATCCCTCTTTTTTGGAAATAATACCATATTTTCTAAACTTTGTCAACCGTATTTTTGCGCATTTTCACATATTCTCCCTCTCCCGCATCACATCCACCAGCCGCTCCAGGGCCTCCGCCTCGGCGGGGCGCAGTCCGCCGGTGTGGATCACGCCCTCCTCCCGCCGCTCCGGGAACACCAGCTCGTCCACCGACAGATCCAGAATTTTCATCAGCTCAAACAGCAGGGGTACCGACGGAAGCCGCCGGTGCCCCTCTATATTTTTCAGATGGATCGGCGTGATGTCCAGCCGCTCCGCCAGCGCCTCCTGGGTCAGGCCCTTCTTCATCCGCGCCGCCCGGATGGCCTCCCCCAGCTGCCGCAAATCCGTTTCCATTTCTCTCAGCTCCCTCCAACGTTATCTTACAGATAACATTCCCCCTTGCAAAATGCCTAAAAGAATACTATAATGGATTCTAAAAGAAAATTTCCCGGGAGGAGCTATGTGGAGCATCTTTCAAAAAATCCGCCGGTCCAAGCCGGCGGATCCCCCTGAAAAACCGATTGACGGAAAGACTGTCGCCAGCCGCTGGCTGGAGAGGGAGGGCGGCGCGCTGCTGTCCGCCATCGACAGTCTGAATCGTATCATGGCGGACCCGGCCCTGGGCGGACCCGGGTTTCTCACCGTCCAGCTGCCCACGCAGGGGGATGGGGCCGCTGCCGTCTCCTGCCAGTACCCCAATATCAGCGAAACGCTCTACCGGCGCGTCCTCCGGGGGACGGCGGCGGATCTGCTGGAAGCCGGGATTCCGGCGGCGCTGCTGGATCGGGGCCTGCGGTGGGAGGCCGAAAGCGGGACAGTGGTGGTTCTCACCCTGGACGCCGCTCCCGTGGGCGGGGAGGCGGCGGCGCTCCTCACCCGGCTCCACAGCCGGAACCAGCTCCTGGGGGCTCTGGCGGGGGAGCTGGCCCGGCTGTGCCCGGGGATGGAGGTCCGGGCCCTGGCCGGGTACATCCTGCTGACGCCTACTCCAGCAGCGCTGTCAGATCCTCCACCCGCAGTCCCGGGTGGAGGGCCAGATTCAGGCCGTAGCCGATGAGCTTCGCCAGATCCCGGATCTTGGCGTCGATGCTGTCCGGAGTCACAAACAGCCGCTGTCCCTGTCCCCGGAGGGCCTCCGGCTCCGCCTCCCGGTCCCCCAGCAGGTCCCGGGCCAGGGTGGCGGCCTCCACCACTGTGGGCACCCCCATGGAGATCACCGGCACCCCCAGGCTCTCCCGGTTCAGGGCCATCCGGTGGTTGCCAACGCCGCTGCCGGGGACCAGGCCCGTGTCCGAGATCTGCACCGTGGTGCACAGACGGTCCAGATTCCGCGCCGCCAGGGCGTCCACCAGCACCACCGCCGCCGGCTTCACCCGCTCCGCCGCGCCCCGGACC
>JAIEIQ010000356.1 GCA_029065305.1 Oscillospiraceae bacterium | reverse complement strand
CCCCCAGCAGATAGTGGGACCGCCCCAGATGGTACCACACGTCCCAGTTCCCCGGAATCAGCCGGGATGCCAGCGTGAAGTCCGCGCAGGCGTCCTGAAAGCGCCAGCAGGACAAGTACCGGTGCGCTCTGTGGCGGTAGAAAATCCCTTGGAATGGGTCAAGAGAGATTGCCTTGGAGAACGCCTCCACCGCCTCCCGCATCAGCCGCTGATCAGCCAGCGCCAGCCCTCGCTCCATCCACAGTTCCGCACTGTCCGGCGCTCTGCGCAGCCGCTCGTCCACGGCCAGCACCGCCGAGGAGAGCGCCGCCTCTGTCCGCGCGGCAGTCTGTACCTGATACGTTTTCTCAACCATGCAGAAGCCCCCTTTTCAGCTCCGCCTGCGCCGCCTGCAGGGCGAAGCCGCCCCACTGGGACTGTGTGCGGGAGGCGATGTCGGCCATCAGCGCCTGCGCACGCTCCTTTTCCCCCCGCACCGCCCATAAATAATAGGCGATGCCATAGGCGTAGGTGCAGAAGGCTTGGTCCTCCAGCTGTTCCGCATACGCCAGAACGTCCTCAGCCCGCCGCAGGCCCTTATAGACCATCAGCCGGGCAAAATAGGCCTCGTTCTCCCCGAAGGACCAGCCGGGCTCCACGGCCCGGAGAAGCTCATCCGCCCGCTCCTTCTTTCCCAGGCGCATCAGCGTCAGCCAGTACCAGTCGGAAACCGCTGTCAGCTCCTCCTCTGTCCCGCTGGCGGCATAGCAGCGGGCGTAGTACCGCTCCGCCGTCGAATAGTCGCCCAGCAGGTAGTAGCAGAGGGCGGTGTGGTAGAGGCAGTCCCAGTCCTCGGGCTGGACGCGCAGTCCCAGCTCAAAGTCGGCGATCGCCTGCCAGTAGGCCCGCAGGCCGAGATACACATGCCCTCTCTGGCATAGCACCTCGCCGCTGAAGGGGGTCTGGGCCAAAAGCGCCGAGAACACCTCCGACGCCTCGCGGTACCGCAGCTGCGCCTTGAGGGCGAACGCCAGCTCCCGCAGGCATTTCGGGTCCCCGGGCGCGGCCTCCAGCGCCCGGCGGCAGGCCGCCGCAGCCTCCGAATCCGGAATTCCGGGGTCCTGACGCACCTCCTGCTGATAAGCCGCTCGTATCTGTTCCATACCGCACCTCCTGTTATTCTGAAAGATTGTTGAGCTCATGGGCGTAGTGGCATGCCACAAAGTGGTTGGGCAGGACCTCCCGCAGCTCCGGCTCCCGCGCAAAGCATGCCTCCTTGGCATGGGGGCACCTCTGGGCAAACCGGCAGGCCTTCTTGGGATTGATCGGGGAGGTGATCTCGCCCTTGAGAATCATTCGCTCGCTTTTCTGATGGGGGCTGGCCACCGGAATGGCCGAGAGCAGCGCCTTTGTATAGGGGTGCAGATTCTGGACGAACAGCTCCCTGGCCCCGGCCCGCTCCACCAGCTGCCCCAGGTACATGACGCAGATATTGTCGGCAATGTGGTGGACAACGGATAAATCGTGGGTGATAAAGATATATGTCAGCTTCAGCTGCTCCTGCAGATCCTGCATCAGGTTGAGAATCTGCGCCTGAATGGAGACGTCCAGCGCGGAGACCGGCTCGTCGCAGACGATGAATTTCGGGTTCAGCGCCAGGGCGCGGGCGATCCCGATCCTCTGCCGGCGTCCGCCGTCCAGCTCATGGGGATAGCTTCTGGCCAGGCGCTGGGCCAGGCCCACCGTGTCCATCAGCTCCTTTACCCGACCCCGCAGGGCGTCCTCCGTCTTGTGGATCCTGTAAATCTCCAGCGGCTCACGGATAATGTCCTCCACCGTCATGCGGGGGTTGAGGGAGGAAAAGGGGTCCTGGAAAATGATCTGCATCTCCTTGCGCAGCTCCTTGAACCGCCTCTTGCTGATCTGGGAGATGTCCTCGCCCTCGAATATAATCTTCCCGCCGGTGGGCTCCACCAGGTGGAGGATCGTGCGGCCCAGGGTGGATTTTCCGCAGCCGGACTCGCCGACAATTCCCAGGGTTTTCCCCTGTTCCAGCTGAAAGCTCACGTTGTCCACCGCGTGAAGCCATCCGTGGGGCGTCTTAAAGTATTTTCGCAGCTCCCGCACTTCCAGAAGTGTGCTCATCTCATTCCCCCCTCGCGCAGCGGCACATGACGCGGTGGCCCGGTTCCACCTCCACCGTCTCCGGCTCTCCCGCCCGGCACGCCTCCGCGCGCCGGCCGCAGCGCTCATAAAAGCTGCAGTAGGGCGGCAGGTCGGCGGGGTTGGGGACAAGCCCCTCAATGGGCTTGAGGCGGCGGACCTCCTTGTCCAGACTCGGCAGTGAATCGAAAAGGCCCCGGGTATAGGGGTGCTGCGGATTGTCAAAGATCTGCCACACCGTGCCGGATTCTACGATTTGGCCCGCGTACACAATCGCCACCTTGTCGCAGGTCTCGGCAATAACCCCCAGATCGTGGGTGATCATCAGCACGGAGGTGCCGATTTTCTCCTTCAGCTCCCGCATCATATCCAGCACCTGGGCCTGAATGGTGACATCCAGCGCCGTAGTCGGCTCATCGGCAATCAGGAGCTCCGGACTGCAGGCCAGGGCGATGGCGATGACCACCCGCTGCTTCATACCGCCGGAAAACTGGTGCGGGTACTCGTTATAGCGCTCCCCGGGGATTCCCACCATCTCCAGCATATCGACGGTGCGTTTGACGGCCTCGGCGTCGGAGATGTCGTTGTGGAGGCGGATGACCTCCTGAATCTGCTCCCCGACGGTCAGCACTGGGTTCAGGGACGTCATGGGGTCCTGAAAAATCATAGAAATTTTATTCCCCCGGATTTTTCGCATCTCCGCCTCGCTCTTCTCCAGCAGCTCCTCTCCGTTGAGCGCAATGGATCCGGCCACGACGCGGCCCGGCGGCGTCTGCACCAGCCGCATAATCCCTAGGGCCGTCGTGGTCTTGCCGGCGCCGGTCTCGCCCACAAACCCCAGCGTCTCCCCCTTGAGCAGCTCGAAGCTCATGCCGTTGACCGCCTCGACGACCTCCCGCTCCATCTCGAAGTGAATCCGAAGATCGCTCACCCGCAGGAGCGGCGCGGCCGGTACCATATCTGTTGTCTTATCCATGGCAATTCCTTTCCCAATCTCTTTTCCGGGGAAGCGGCGCTCCGCCGTCCGCTACTTTTTGAGCTTGGGGTCCAAAGCGTCCCGAAGCCCGTCGCCCAGCAGATTCAGCGAGAAGATAGCCGCCATGATGGTGATCCCTGGGAAGGTGACAATCCACCAGGCGTCCCGGATGTACTGCTTGCCTGCGTTGAGCATGTACCCCCACTCCGGCGTGGGCGGCTGGACGCCCAGCCCCATAAAGCTCAAGCCCGCGGCGGAGAGAATGGCCCCGGCCACCCCCATGGTGGCCTGTACGATGATGGGGGACAGGCAGTTTGGCAGCAGGTGCTTCATCGTAATCCGCACGTCGCTGGCCCCGATGGAGCGGGCCGCCTCCACAAATTCACTGTCCTTGATGGTCAGCACCGCCGCCCGGACAATCCTGGCATAGGACGGCACGCTGCCCACCGCGATGGCCCATACAATCACAATGAACCCGCTGCCAAAGGCCGCTGTAATGGCGATGCAGAGCAGGAAGCCGGGAACGGCCATCAGAACGTCCATCAGCCGCATCAAAACGTTGTCCAGCTTCCCCCCGTAGTAGGCGGCCACAGCGCCAATCAGGCCTCCCACCAAAACCGAAAAGGAGACGGACAAAACCCCGATGCACAGCGAGGTCCGGGCGCCCCAGATCACGCGGCTGAGAATGTCCCGCCCAAAGCTGTCGGTGCCCAGCGGGAACTGGAGGCAGGGCGCCGTAAACGCCCGGGCGTAATTCTGGTCGTCGTACCCCTCCGGGGCAATCACCTGGGGAAACAGGGCGCACAGCACCAGCAGCAGGAAGATGGCCAGACCTGCCATCGCCAGCTTGTTGTAGGTCATCCGATGGAGCACCTCCCGCGCCGCGCTGCTCCTGCCGGGCTTTTCCGCCCCCCGCTTCTTTTCCGCCTGACGGAGCCTCTCCATCGCGGGCGTCGTTATCTTTGCCATGCTCTCCAAGCCCTCCTACGCCTGTCCGGCATCCGCGCCGGCGCTCTTCTTCCCTTTTTTCACATACATTGAGCGAATTCTTGGATCGACAAATGCGTAAATCACGTCAACAAGCAGATTGCACACGCTGAACACCACAGCTAGAAACAGGACGCTGCCCTGTACTGCGGGAAAATTTCTGGCTTTAATCGCGTCCAGCATATAGCGGCCCAGGCCGGAAATCGCGAAGATGGACTCCGTCAGCGTAGCGCCGCAGAGCAGACCGCCCAGCTGCATCCCAATCACGGTGATGATCGGGATCAGCGCGTTTTTCAGCGTATGCCGGAGGATGATGTTGCTCTCCGTCTGCCCCTTGGCCCGGGCGGTGCGGATGTAGTCCTGGCGGACCACCTCCAGCATACTGGAGCGGGTCATGCGGCAGATCGTGGCGGCGGAGCTGGTGCCGACCGTCAGCACCGGCAGAATCCAATACTTGGGCCCGTAGAAGCCGGAGGCCGGCAGCCAGGACAGCATTACGGCAAACACCAGAATGTTCATCAGCCCCTGCCAGAAGTTGGGCATGGAGACGCCGATCATGGAGACAACGGTCCCCAGCCGGTCAAATAGGGAGTACTGCTTTGTGGCGCTGATGATGCCGGCGGGCAGGCCGATGGCAATCGCCAGCAGCATGCTCAGCGCCGCCAGCAGGGCCGTGGTGGGAAACCGCTCCAGAATCTCATCCCGTACCGGACACCTGGACTGGTAGGAGGTGCCGAGATCGAGCCTTGTCACAACCCCGGCCGCATAGTCGATAAAGCGCTGTACAACGGGTTTATTCAGCCCCAGCTGTTCCCGCATCGCCTCAATCGCCTCCGCACTGGCGTTTTCACCCACCAGCTGCGTAGCCGGGTCTCCCGGGGAGAAGGCGTTGAGCATAAAAACCAGAAGCAGGACCCCCAGAAGAACCGGTATCATCATAAGCAGCCGTTTTAATATGTATTTCCACATAGCGTATATTCCTCCAAGCAGAAGGCATAATTTAACCAACCAAACCGGTCCCGTGAGTATTTCCGCGTCCATGGGGCTGAGCTTGCGCTTCTGTTTGTTATTTTATCAAAATACGCTCGCGGTTGAAATCCCGAATCTTTTAATTATGTCTGTATTCTTTTGGGGATAGCGGTCTGAGCTCCGGCGTTTTTCCAAATTTTATGTGCCCGGCCTGTCCAGGCTGCGGCTGCGGCGGGGCCCTGTTCTGAAATCCGCTGTTGACAATTGACAAATTCTGTGGTTAATTTATTAAAAAAGGTGGGCGCTGTTTTCTCTGCTCTTTTGCGGGAAATATCTTGATATCTTTGGATTTCCCTCCATAACATTCCATTTTGGATAATTTTCTAATCTTTTTACGAAAGAGAAAAACGGCCCCGCATCAGGGAGGGGAGTGCGCGATGATCCGCTGGCTTGCTGGAAGCCGTGCTTACCAGTGGTTCCAGAACTTGAATATCAAAACGAAAATGATCCTGGTGTACTTCTCCGGAATGGCGGTTCTTCTGCTGACGCTCTCCCTCTCCCTGATCTTCGCGGCCAATGCCTCCGCCCAGGAGAGCTTGATTCAGGAGAGCTGGGCCAGCATTGAGTACGGCAACACGCTGATCGAAAAGGAGCAGGAATATTTGACCGGCATCGCTGAATATTTTTGCATCTCCAGCGACGTGCAGAGTATGCTGCGCGGCAGCAACGCCGGTCTGGAGACCACGCCCTCCAGCGAGCTGATGGCCGCTCTCCAGACCCGCTTTTATATCCTCAGCACCGTGCTCTACAACTGCGCCGGCAAGCCTGTGATGTACATGTCCATCGACGGCTCCCACTCCCCGGCGGCCCAGTCGGCGGAGGAGGGCACCATCTTTGCCAGTCTGATTTCCGGACAGCGCATCTACGCCTGGAGCTTCATCGACCGGGACGAAACAACCTACATGGCGCGGGATAACTCGCCGAAGCTCTGCCTCTGGCACGTGGTAAAGGACAACCGCACCATGCTGCCCATCGGCGTCATCGCCGTCGCCGTGGATACGCGCAAGCTGCTGGGCTCGGACACGCGGCCGGAGAAGTTCTACGACTCACTGATCATCCTCTCCGACGACGGACGCAACGCCTTTTGCAGCCCCGGCAACGCCGTTCAGCTCTCCCCGGAGGCCAGCGCGGGTCTGGCCGGCTTTGTGTCCAACGGGGCCGGCAACAAGTTTGGCTGCTCCATCCAAACGCTGGACGAGGTGAAGTACCGGGTTTTCTATGGCCGTATCTCCTCCACCGGCCTGTGCACCTACCTTCTGGTCCCCTACCGCGCCCTGCTCTGGAGCAGCATTACCATCGCCGTATACGCCATTTTCGGCATCTCCCTCTGCGCGGTTCTGCTTTTGCCGATGCTGGTGCTCTGCTCCACTTGGATCACAAAGCCTATTCAGAAGCTGACAGCCAGTATGGAGAGCTTCATGAACGGCAACGACTCCATCTGCGTCTCCATCACCGGCAAGGATGAGATCGGGCGCCTCGGCCAGATTTTCAACGCCATGGTCCGCAATCAGCACGAGCTGCTGGAGAAGAACTACAAGTCCAAAATCCGGGAGCAGGCGGCGGAGCTGGATATGCAGCAGGCCCAGATCAACCCCCATTTTCTCTACAATATGCTCCACTCCATCCAGTGGATGGCGCTGCAGAAAAAGGAGATGGAGATTGCGAACGTGGCCTACGCGCTGGGGCGGTTTTTCCGCGTGAGCCTCAGCAGGGGACAGAGCGTTATCACCGTCGCCCAGGAGTTTGACCTGGTCCAATATTACTTTTATCTCCAGAACTTTCGCTTCCCCGGCCTTATCAGCTACACCATTGACGACGACAGCGCGGTGCGCGGGGCCGTTGTCCCCAAGTTTATCATTCAGCCCCTGCTGGAAAACAGCATTGTCCACGGAATGAAGAGCAGCGACGTCCCCATCTATATCCATCTGGTCTGCCGCGGCGACGCAGAGAGGCGGCGGCTGACGATCCTCATTGAGGACAACGGCAAGGGCATTGACCCCGAGATCCTGCCGCTTCTGCCGGACCGGCTGGAGAACAGCTCCAGCGCCAAGAGCGGCAGCCGGTTCGCGCTGAAAAACATTGATATCCGCTTAAACCTCATGTTCCATGGGGACTATCAGTTCACCTTTGAGAACCGCCCGGAGGGCGGGGCGCGCGTCCGAATTGAGACGCCGCTGGCAACTTGACCCACGCAGAAAGGAGTGACCGCCGAATGCTGCGGCTTGTAATCGCGGATGACGAGAGATACACCAGAGACTGCATTGTGGATTTTATGGACTGGTCCCAGCACGGCATTGAGATCGTGGGGCTGGCCAGCGACGGCCCCGAGGCATACCAGGTTATCACGGAGACAAAACCCGATATCGCCATTCTCGACATCCAGATGCCCGGGATGAACGGTCTGGAGGTCATTGAGGCGCTGAGCTCCGGCGGCTGCGACACAGTGTTTATCATTGTCAGCAGCTTTGACAACTTCGAGTACGCCCGCAGAGCGATCCACCTGGGTGTGGAGGAATACCTTCTCAAGCCGTTTCTGCCGGACGAGTTCCTCGCCGCGATCTATAAATCCGCCGAGCGGATCCGCTATCTCCGCGGGATGGCGCCTCCCCCCGCGCCGGCCCCGGTGGCGCGGGGGGAGACCCCCTTTTTCGGGGGTCCCCACCTGTCTTTGACCTCCGATGTCGTCTATCCGGTCCGGGAGGAGAGGGCGCTGATGGAATCGCTCCAGGTCGACGCGGAGGAGGCGGTGGTGCTCTCCCGGGTCGACGCTTTCGCCCGGTGTGTGGCGGAGGCGAACACGGACCTGAAAAAGCAGGCCAGCTGCTTTCTGATCCTCTATGTATCGCTCTACCGCTTCTCCAGCCTCCACGGCATCAGCCTCTCCCAGGAGTTTTCCGGCGCGGCGGACAGTGCGGAGCAGGCGGCCTTCAACCGCCGCCTGCAGGACTTTCTGCGCCAGACCTGCTCTGCGCTGCACCAGGCGCTTCTCCAGCAGAAGTCCGGATCGTATCTGGTGAAGCGGGCCATGGAGTATATCCGCCAGCACTACAGCGAGGAGCTGAGCCTTGAGGTTATCGCCAAAAGCATCTATATATCCCCCAGCTATCTCAGCAGCCTGTTCCGGCAGAACATCGGGAAAACATATATCGAGTACCTCAACAGCTTCCGCGTGTCTATGGCGAAGGAGATCATGCGGGAGGAGCCCCACCTCAAAAACTACGAGATCGCCGCGAAGCTCGGCTACTCGCCCAAATACCTGGCGCAGATTTTCAAGCAGCTTGAGGGCGTAACGCTCAGCGACTTCCGGCAGAGCCTCCCGGTCCCGCCCCTCCAGGGGGAAAAACCGTAAAATTCAGGGATAAATTGAAAGTGTGGTATATTTTCAACCCGCGCCTCAAATGAGATAATAGCACTGTCCCCAGCTATTATTTTGATAGGAGGTGCCCATGAAAATTATCCACGGCCATGTCTTTACCATGGCGGGCGAAACCTATGAGGACGGCTTCGTCTCCTTTGAAAACGGAAAAATCACGGGGGTCGGCCCTATGGAACAGGCGGAGCTCTCCGGCGGCGGGGAGGTCTTTGACGCCGGGGGCGGCTATGTGCTGCCGGGCTTTGTCGACGCGCACACCCATATCGGCGTTCTGTGCGAATCCATCAACGTCGCGGCGGAATTCATCAATGAGATGACCGACCCCATCCTGCCCCATCTCCGGATCATCGACGGGCTCAACCCGATGGACACCGCGATTCCCAAGGCGGCCCGCGCCGGCGTCACCACCGCCGTGATCTGCCCGGGCAGCGCCAACGCCATCGGCGGTCAGACCGCCGCCATCAAGCTGCGGGGGAGCACCGCCGACCAGATGGTCTTTAAATTCCCCTGCTCCATGAAAATGGCCCTGGGGGACAATGTGCGCTGGACCTATGGGCGGGATAAGCGCGTCTCCCCCATGACGCGCATGGGGGTGGCCATGGTCATTCGGGAGGCGTTTGCCCAGGCGCGGGACTATATGGAGCGGAAGGAGTCCGGCGAGAAGGTCCCCCTCAATGTCAAATGGGAGGCGCTGATTCCGGTGCTGAAGGGGGAGCTGCCGGTGAATATCCACGCCCACCGGAGCGACGATATCCTGACAGCTATCCGCCTGGCCGAGGAGTTCGGCCTGGACATGCGGATCGTCCACTGCACCGACGGCCTCCTGGCCGGGAAATATATGGCCCAGGCCGGCATTCCCGGCATCGTCGGCCCGGCCCTCTGCTCCAGCTCCAAGCAGGAGAACGCCAACGTCAGCATGGCAACCCCCGCCGCTATGGTCCGGGACGGGGTCAAGATTGCCCTGACCACAGACCACGACGTCATCCCCCTTCAGTACCTGCCGATCTGCGCCGCCGTGGCCGTGCGGGAGGGCCTGGAGCCGGAGGAGGCACTCAAGGCGATCACAATCCACGCGGCGGAGATCGCCGGGATCGCGGATCGCGTCGGCTCCCTGGCTGTCGGCAAGGACGCGGACATCTCCGTCTTCAGCGGCCACCCCTTCTCGTATCTCTCCCGGGTGGAGGCGGTCTGGATCGACGGGGAACGAGTTTGAGGCGGAATTGGGAAAGGAGTGACGCTGCCATGAAAAAGCTTATGAATGCCGCGAAGGATTTTGTGCCGGAGTACCTGGAGGGGATCGAGCTGGCCTACGGCGACCGGGTACGGATCATCGGCGAGGACCGCCGCGTCCTGGTCCGCGCCGGACAGGGGAAGGCCGGCCGTGTGGCCGTTGTGACCGCCGGCGGCAGCGGCCATCTGCCCGTTTTTCTGGGCTATGTGGGCGAGGGAATGCTGGACGGCTGCGCGGTGGGCAATGTGTTCGCCTCCCCGTCCTCGGAGAACATGCTGCATATGATCAAGGCGGTGAACCAGGGCGCCGGCGTGCTCTGCCTGTACGGCAACTACGGCGGCGATAAAATGAACTTCCATATGGCGGAGGAGCTGGCGGAGTTCGAGGAGATCGCCACGGCGGAGGTTCTGGTCTGCGACGACGCGGCCTCCCGTCCCAAGGAGGAAAAGGAGATGCGCCGGGGCGTGGCCGGAATGGTCTACGCCTTCAAAATCGCCGGCGCCGCCGCCGATCAGGGCAGGAGCCTGGAGGAGGTTGCCGCCGTCACCCGGCGCGCCCTGGACAATATCCGCACCATCGGCGTCGCCCTCTCCCCCTGCATCGTGCCCGAGGTGGGCAGGGAGACCTTCACCATCGCCCCGGACGAGATGGAGCTGGGCATGGGCATCCACGGCGAGCCGGGCATCCAGGTCTGCAAAATGATGAGCGCCGACGAGGCCGCCGGCGTTATGATGGACCGTCTGGAGGAGGACCTCCCTCTGGCCCCGAACAGCGAGGTATCCGTCATGGTCAACGGCCTGGGCGCAACCCCGCTGGAGGAGCTCCTGATTGTCTACCGGGCCGTGTGCAGGCGGCTGCGGAGAAAGGGCGTTCAGGTGTTCATGCCGCACATCGGCGAGTTTGCCACCTCTATGGAGATGGCCGGCTGCTCCATCACCGTGTTCAGGCTGGACCCGGAGCTGAAGGCGCTTCTGCGGATGCCGGCCTCCACCCCCTTCTACACGAACCACAATAAATAAAGGAACCGATTTGTGATGAACAGAACGGATTTAGATCGAATTTTCGAAGCCATTCGGGATAAAATGGCCCAGGAGTGCGGTTACCTGGTGGAGCTGGACGCCAGAAACGGCGACGGGGACCTGGGGCTGACCATGCGCGACTGCTGGAGCGCCGTCTCCGACGCGGTCCACACCGCCCAGACCGGCGATCTGGGCATGGTGCTGATGCAGTGCGCCAAGGAGGCCAACCGCGCCGCGCCCTCTACGCTGGGCACCATCATATCCTTTGGGCTGATGGGCGCAGCCCGCGCCCTGCGCGGCAGGGAGGAGGTCTCCGTGGAGGTCTTTGCCGACTCGCTCAGCGCGGGCATTGAGAACATCTGCGCCAAGGCCGGCTCCAAAGCGGGGGAAAAAACGGTGCTGGACGCGCTGATCCCCGCCGTCGACGCCCTGAAGGCCCACGCCGGGGAGGGTGCCGCCGCCGCTGCCAGAGCCGCGGCCGAGGCCGCGCGGGCCGGTGCGGAGGGCACCCGGGACATGAAGTCCAAACACGGCCGCGCCGCCTGTTACGGTGAAAAAAGCCTGGGCATCGTGGACGGCGGAGCTATTGCCGCCGCCATGATGTTTGAAGCGGCCAGCGCCTGCTGCTGTCCGCCTCCCCCCGCTCACGCTGCGGAGGCGCAGCGCTGACGCGCCGGCCCATTCAAGAGCCCGGATCCCCTGCGGGGAGATCCGGGCCTCTTTTGCGCGCGGATATCGCCTCCACTCCCCCCTGTGCCTCCGCCCCAGACGGCGGAACAGAAAATTTATCTAGAATTCAAGCCCCGATTATGGTATCATATAGCTATCCAAGGCCGGAGCTTCATGATGGCAGGAACAGTGGAGAACGGGGGTACCCCCGTTCTCGTCCCTCCCTGTAAGGGAGGGACGGGGAATTTTAAGGATATGGGGGCCTCTGATGAATGTTCTTTTCGATCAGGAGCGGCTGCTCCAGCTGCTGACCAATCTCTATGTGTTCACCGGCATCGCGGCCAACATATTGGACCCCCAGGGCAGGGATATCAACCTCTTTGAGCGCCACCCGCCCTTCTGCGGGGCCATCAACAGGCAGGCCGAGGGACACCAGCGGTGCGTGGCCTGCGACAGGTGGAAGATCCAGCACTACAGCGCGGAGAAGGGCTTCCAGTTCTACCGCTGCCACGCCGGTATCTGTGAGGCGGTTATGCCCTTGTACGACAAGAACCATCCCCTGGCGTATCTGGTTTTTGGCTGCTATTTGGACGACTCCCCTATTGACCGGCAGTGGGAGAACAGCCGCTCCAGGCTGGACTGGTATCCCGGCGGGGCCGAGGCGCTGAAGCCCGCCTTCTTTCAGTTCCGGCAGTATTCGGCCTCGGATTTGAAGGCGTACTCGGAGCTGCTGGAGGCTTTGGCCGCCTATATCCAGCTCAAGGGGATGATCTCCTCGGCGGAACAGACGGATTTGCAGAAGCTGGAGCGGTATTTGGACGAGCACTACATGGAGAAGCTGTCCCTGGAGACGATCTCCGCCCAGCTCCACGTGGGCCGGACCAAGCTCTGCCGGCTGGCCAAGGAGCTCTCCGGCGGCGGCACCCTGTCCGGGCTCATCGCCCAGCGCCGCATCAACGCCGCCAAGGACCTGCTGGCCCGCAGCGATCTGCCCATCTCCGCCGTGGCGGAGGCGGTGGGCATCAGCGATTACAACTACTTCTCCCGGATTTTCCGGGCCGTCACCGGCACCACCCCCAGGAATTTCCGCAAGGCGGCGGTTGAGAAACGAAAATTTTAGTCAAATCGACGAAAAACGGACCCTGTTTTTTGTGATTCGTACAATTATTCCTGTGGCGTACGATTTTGCTATATTCTGAACGATGATTCCTATTTTTTAACGGGGGAACCCGATACAATCAATGACAGAAACGCGTGCCGCGCCCGGACCCTTTACCCCGTGCGCGGCCCGTTGCTTCTGACGAATGTGAAGGAGGAAATCAAGAAATGAAAAAAGCTCTTGCATTGCTGCTGGCCCTCGTGATGCTGCTGGCCCTCGCAGCCTGCGGCGGCGGAGGCGACACCCCTAAGGATACGCCCGCCCCCAAGGACGACACCCAGACCGGCGCCCCTGCCGATCCCGCTCCCGCTGATCCCGCCCCCGCGGAGCCCAGCGGCGACAAGATCGACATCAGCGTCATCGCCGCCCAGTACGGCCAGAACACCACCCAGTGGTGGGCCGACTTCCAGACCGAGTTCAACCAGACCTATGAGAACATCAACCTGAACGTGGAGGTCGTCTCCTGGAACGATATCTACACCGTGGTCAACACCCGTCTGTCCGGCAACAAGGCCCCCGACATCCTGAACATCGACGTGTTCGCCGACTATCAGGCTGACGACCTGCTCCTGCCCGCCAAGGACTACGTGTCTGACGAGACCTACGCCAAGCTGTACCCCGCCTTCCTGGAGCAGTCCAACGTGGACGGCACCATCTGGGCCATTCCCGACCTGGCCTCCGCCCGCGCCATGTACTACAACGTGGACATTCTGGAGGCCGCCGGTGTGGAGGTCCCCACCACTTGGGAGGAGCTGACCGAGGCCTGCAAGAAGATCCAGGCCTATGACTCCAGCATCTACCCCTGGGGCATCGACATGACCACCGACGAGGGTCAGGCCGCCTTCGCTTACTACATCTGGAACAACGGCGGCGACTTCACCGACGCTGACGGCAACTGGACCCTCAACAGCCCCGAGAACGTGGAGGCCATTGAGTACGCTGTCGGTCTGGTCAACGACGGTCTGACCAACTCCGACCCCGCCAACGAGACCCGCTACACCCTCCAGGATCTGTTCGGCGCAGGCAAGCTGGCTATGGTGATTGGCCCCAACAGCATCCCCACCTACATCTCTGACGGCAAGGAGCCCGACGAGGTCATCAACTACGCCTTCGCGGCCATCCCCACCAACGGCGGCAACCCCTCCGTGTCCGCCGGCGTTATGGACCGGTTCATGTGCTTCGACAACGACCACTCCCCCGAGAAGATCGAGGCCATCAAGACCTTCTTCGACTTCTTCTATGACGATACCCGCTACTCCGACTGGGTGCTGATGGAGGGCTTCCTGCCCGCC
>JAIEIQ010000355.1 GCA_029065305.1 Oscillospiraceae bacterium | reverse complement strand
CTCGCTGGCAATCTCCAGATCCAGCTGCTGCCGCCGCTCCAGGTACGCCAGGTACTGGTCCAGGATGAGGGCGATGGGGATGTCCTGGATCTCAATTTTATTTTTGCTCAGCAGGAACAGGATGAGATCCAGGGGGCCCTCGAAGTCCTCCAGCCCCTCCCGGTTGTGCACCACCTGCTCCAGCTTAAAAACCGGACTGTCCATCCGTCCTCCTTATCCGCCCCTGTCAGAAAAATAGATTGACCATCCACTGATAGATGATATAGATCCCCTCGGAGAGAAAGCTGCCGCCCACGTTCAGCCACACCAGCAGAAGCAGTACCATCATGCCGTACCGCTCATAGCGCATCAGCGTGTAGTAGGCCCGCTCCGGCAGGAGGGCAAAGAGCACCTTTGACCCGTCCAGGGGCGGGATGGGGAGCAGATTGAACAGCCCCAGGCCGATGCTCAGCACCGCCGTGGTCAGCAGAAAGGTGAACAGCCGCGCCGCGGGCCCCTCCGCCGGAAGCGCCCAGCGGTACATCCGCGAGGCGGAAAACAGCAGGACAAGGGCCAGCAGGAAGTTGGAGGCCGGCCCCGCCAGGGCGGTGAGGGCCATGCCCCGCCTGGGATTTTTGAAATACCGCATATCCACCGGCACCGGCTTGGCCCAGCCGAAGCCGCACAGAAACATCGCCGCCAGCCCCAGCCAGTCGATGTGGTGGAGGGGGTTGAGGCTCAGCCTGTTTCGCTCCTTGGCGGTGGGGTCCCCCAGGGCGTAGGCCGCCAAGCCGTGGCAGGTCTCATGGACCGTCAGGCACAGCAGCACCCCCGCCAGCCGCTGGAGAGAGTTCAGCATGGCCTCCCAATGAAATTGTACCCAGAATTCCTTCAGGTAATCCAGCATGTGCCCGCCTCCTCCGGCTGGACGTGATATCTTGGACAGTATAGCAGATTTATCCGGAAATTACAAGCAAAACCGCGCTATTGCCCCGCCTCCGGGCCGTTGACGACCTGCACCTGACAGCCCCGCAGGGCGTCCAGGGCGTTCCGGTGGCTCCGGGGGGTCACACCGGCGCAGCAGGCCGCGTCCACCGTGATGGGGGTCTCCGGCAGAAACGCCTGGAGCAGGAGGGCGTTGGAGAGCACGCAGATGTCGGTGCACAGCCCGACCAGCTCCAGCGCCTCGATCTCCTCGCTCTGCTCCGCCAGGGCCGCCGCCAGCTCCCGGGAGCCGAAGGCGGACTTGGCAAACACGCGGACCCCCTCCTTTCCCGCCAGCGCGGCCTCCACCTCCGGGGCCAGACGCCAGCCCTCGGTTCCCCGCAGGCAGTGGGGCACCGGGAGCAGGGCGCCCTCCCGGGTCTCCAGGTAGTCCGGGCCGTGGGTATCCTGGGTGACGCAGATGTCCCCCTCCCAGCCGCTGATTTTCGCCGCCACACTGCGGACAATCGCCGCCGCCTCCGGCGTCCCCAGCGAGCCGTCCACAAAATCCTTCTGCATGTCCACGACAATCAGTACCTTCATAGCTGCTCCGCCTCCCTCTTGTTTTCTCCAGTGTAGCACATGGAAGGGAATGTGGCAAGGGTTCAGCAGGCGGATATCATTTATCGGGCAGGCGCATATACATATATTGGAAGCCGAAAAATCGGGGCGCGGTGATTAGCACTCCGCTAAAGGCGGCATACTTCTTGTGCTAAAACTCAGTTTTTATTTTGACCCGCCCTGTAATTTGTTCGATTTTAACAGAAATTTTACTTTATTTTTATTTACTTCTCATCTTGTTTTAGCACTGTAGTTTGTGGTATAGTGAAGCGGAGCTTACTATCATTAGGGGGGTGGATCGTCCTTGCGTGACGTTCGTGATATCAAGTGGATCGGGGAAGGCACCCTCCGCCGATACTACGATCAGCTCTATTTTTTTTATCAAAGGGTCTGGGCACAGCCCCATGAATATATCATCTTCAACGCGCGCAGATGCTTCAATCTGAACTATGTGTTCTGGAAGGTATACGAGTCCGAGGCCGGAGCTGTTGCCGGCGCGGACAGGTTCCTCTCCAACAACGCGATACTCCTCTACTCTCAGGAGCTCGCGCGGGAGTACGCTGTGCGGAAGAGATTTCCCTCCATCCTGATTGTGGACGATCTGGTCCTGCACGGACGGGGGCTGGCTAAGCTCCTGTCCGAGCTGGAGCGGCTGATTTTTGCCGCGCTCCCTGTTTCTCCCGATGAGATGAACCAGGACGAGCGCTATTATGTTCGCAGGAGCCTGGCGTCGTCCGTTGACATTCTAACCTTTGCCGCAAACAAGCAGCCGCTGCTGATCGAGGATATCTACCTGCAAAAGCTCCAGTCGGAGCAGTGGCTGTACACCCGCACGATCCGCAGTCTTTCCCAGCGGATTTCCAGCTTTTTGCAGAAGGTGGACGTTCCCAATACCAGCTATGCCCCCTCCTGTCGGGTTTCCGAGATTCCTGAGCCTCCCAGGGGCTGGGTCAGCCAGTCCTGGAGCTACCGCGGGATAAAGCAAAATATGTATTTCAAGCCCCCGCTGCAGTCAAAGGAGGTCAATCTCTTACCTACGATCCGGCTTCGGAGGCCCGCCTCGTCAGGTGAGCAGCACTCTGTATGGCTGACCAGCCTGCCGCTGTTCGGGGAGCTGACCGCAGACCAGCTCTCCCGTATCTGTCAGAGGATATCCGGCGAACTGGAGCCCTCTGTATTTCCTTGGCTCTGTTTTATCCTGCGGCAGGAGCACCCCCTGCTGCAAAAGCAGCGGGCGCAGCTTGTCACGCTGCTTCTGTCCATGGGCTATCTTCTGGACTTTCTGTACGGCATAGCAGAGAGCCCCGATTTCTCCCTCACCGACGGCAGCGATCTGGATAAGATTGCGCAAAACTTTGGAAAAGCAAGCGTCGCCCTGCCGGAACTGCGGAAAATCGCCGAGAGGCTCGAGCTGTCGGAGAACTTACAGACAATTCTGCGTCAGTCGCTCAGAGGATATTCCGCGCCATTTCTCCACAATCCCGTTCTGCTGCCCAGCGAGGAGGCGGACCGCGGGGCGGTCAACGCTTCCTTGGAGTATATTTTTTATGATGTGGGCATGGGCTCAGAGCAGGCCGCCCACCGGGCGATCTCCTCAAACCAATATCAGCCCGGCAGCCGGGACTCTGGAATCGTACCTCTGGAGGACCTGTTTTTGTGGAAGAAGCCCGTCCTGCGGTTTGACCAGTCCGGCTTCTCCGCCCGTGAGCTTCAGAAAATAAGCTGCATGCTGGCGCTGATGGACAATGGGCTGATGTCTATGAACATCGAATGCGCGGAGCGGAGCGGCGGAGCTGTGGTCGGCAGCATCCTCAAGGCGGGAGAGCTGGCCACCTTTTCACTTCCCCGCCGCCTGCATCTGGTTATTCCCGCGCTGGCGCTGGTTGAACGCGACTGCTGGCGTCTCAATCTGGATTCACAGAGCGCGGTTGCGCGGTTTATTCAGTCGCTGCCGGATACGGCAAGACCGGGCCCGAAGGCTGTCCAAAAAAAGGAGCAAGCTGTGCTGTCCTTTCTGAAGTCCCAGGGCGGCAGCTTTGTGGAGCTCCTGTACGACTGCGGCCAGACACTGAACGGCTGGGACATTGATTTGATCACCTCCGACGACTGGGCGGAGGAGGGTGGATCCTGCGGCTATCTGGCCTTTATTCAGCAGGAGGCCGCCGGCCAAAATTTCTATTTGGAGCTGGCAAAGCAGTTTTTGAGCCGCGCGCAGCCCTCCGTCTGATGCCTTTGATGCCACTGGATAACAACCCCCTCTGGAGTTATTCAGTGGCATTTTTATCCACCGCTGCAGCAAACCGAGCTGTTCAAAATTTATAAGAGAGAAGGGATCGCATTTGTTATTAACTATGCGGAAGGGACAGGAGCACGGGCTTGTCATTACCCAGCATCTCAACAGCCCCAACGAGTTTATGCACGCCGCCTACCGGCAGGCGCTGGAGGCCCTGCGGGAAATCGTCCGGCAGGCGGTGAAAATTCCGCCGCCCTGCGAGAAGGGCTACGCGGATAAACTCTACGGCTACAGCCACAACATCATCGTTTTTTCCGGGCGGCGGGGACAGGGGAAAACCAGCTCCATGCTCTCCTTTTCCGACGCGATGCGCACCTGCCGCCCAAACTGCAGAAAGGATTCCTCCGGACTGCCGGAGGACTGCGGCTTTACCGTCCTGCCGCCCTTTGATCCCACGGTTTTGGAGGAGAACCAGAGTATTTTGGCGGTCATTCTCTCCCGGATGTACCGGCTCGCGGAGGAGGCCTGGCAGAGCTCCTCCGCGCAAAGCTCCGGCTGCGGCCACAGCGAGGCGGAGAAAAACAGCCTGCTGGAGCAGTTTCAGCGGTGTCTGTCCGGCATCAACGCCATCAAGTTCCGCAAGGGCGACGAGATCAAAACCCTCCACGCCATCCACGAGATCAGCGACAGCTCCCTCCTCAAGGACAATTTCTATAAGCTGACCGGGCAGCTGCTGCGCTTTATCGCCAGGGATACGCCGCCCTGCTGCTCCTTTCTGGTCATCCAGCTGGATGACACGGACTTCCAGATACGGAAGGGATATGAGATTCTGGAGGATATCCGCAAGTACCTGACGCTGCCCAACGTGATTATTCTGATGGCAACGGATCTGAACATGCTGCGCAACGCGCTGACGCAGCACTACATCAGCGAGTTCAAGCTGGGGCTGGAGAAGGGCATCCTCGGGATCGACGACCTGCGGAAGCTGGAGAGCAAGTATCTGGATAAGCTGATCCCGCCGACCTTCACCGTGTATCTCCCCCACCTGGACGATATGATCCAGCAGCGCAACGAGCTCATGCAGATCTCCTACATCGACCCCGAGGAGGAGAAAACGGCGGAGGGAACGCCAAGGAATCTGCTCCTCCGCCCCGGATGCCCCTGCCGTACGGAGGACTTCTCCTTCCAATCCCTGCTTCTGCGGTACATTTATCGAAAGACACGGATCGTTTTCGCGGAGCACGCTACCTACATGCACAACCTGATCCCCACAACGCTGCGGGGGCTGGCCCAGTTTTTGGGGCTGCTGGCGTCCATGGAGGACGTTCCGGAGATCGACGCGGACGATCCCGCGCTGGGCAGCTCCCTTGAATTGGCAAGGCAGGTTCAGAACCAGGTCCAAATCCTGGAGGTCAATCTGCCCCTGTTTGAAAACTACTTCCTGAAGGACTGGGTCCACACAAAGCTCCCCCAGGAGAAGGCGGCGATGATCGAGCACCTGTCCGGCGTTCTGCCGGAGCAGCGCTGCCGGATGGCCGTCGCGCTTCTGAAGCGCCTCTATCCTGACTGCCGGTCCGAAGAGGACGCCGGAGCGGAGTCCGCGCCGGACGGCTATACCGTTATGATCCAATTTCTTCAGAAGCTGCAGGGGCAGCACCGTCAAACGGAGGACTTCTACCTCTTTTTCGCAATCCATACCTTCTTTACCATACAGGCCCACAAGACAATTGTCCGCCAGAAGCGGCGCGCGGTCAACGCCCTGCTGGAGGCAAATACGCCGGACCAGCTGCTTCTTTTCGACTTCTCGCCGGAGAGCACAAATCTGCCGGTGCAGTTCCATATCCCTGATCTCCCCGGCGAGTTCGGCGGATACCGGATCACGGGGGATTTGACAGAGAACAGCTTTCCTGCCCTTGAGAGCAGGATTGGCAGCGACTACGCCTGCCGGCTCCTGCTCCCGCCGTCCCGTACGGGAGGCCGCCATTTCAGCGTAATGAATTATCTGGGGCTGTTTCTCTCCCTGGGCTCCCCCGAGGGCAGAAAGCTGACAGCCGGGCCGCTCTCCCAAAAGGATCTCTATCTGGTACAGACCTCCGCCGCTACAATCGCTATCAATTGGGATGTACAGGAGAAGCTTCAGAAGCTTCTCAGCAAGGATTTTAAGACGGACGAGGCATCCCCCGGCGCGCTGCACGAGATGTGGCGGATGATCGACAATGCCATCGAGCGGATCAACCCATGTACGCGCCCCGGCAGCCCCTGTCCTATGATTGCAAGCCATCTGGCGCTTATCACTAACTTCATTGTCAGCGAAGATGACAGCCGGACGGGGCTTCAAAAAGCGATGCGCGCGGTTGACGGCTATTTTGTCCAGAACTATATGGATTCTATCTCCGAGATATACCACCACGCGCAGCTCCTGCTGGCTTCCCTGCGGCAAGCTCCTGAAAATATTGATCAGATCCTGAACTCCTTCAACGCCCTGATAGATGTCACTCGGATGAGTCCGAATGAAGATATTCAAAAGCATTTCAATATGGAACTTCTGGCTAAAAATTTGCTTGCGTTCGCAAACGAGCAAAGCCAAGAAGCACGCCTTTCCGCCAAAGATCAATTTATGAAAGCGATCCGAAAACAGCTTAAAACGCTATATGAGAAATTTGGATACTCGCCGAGGGAGATTGAGACGCTCATTAAAAGCAGAGGGAAGCGTTAATGGATATCTCTGAAAAGATATTGGACCTTCTGTTCAGGCGCATCCCGCCGGAGCGTATTCTGCGCCGGCTCCGCCTCCAGCTCTCGGGCCCCGCTCTCTCAGGCCCCGCTTGGCGGAAGACCTTTCTGGAATTTGCGGAATCCACTCTGCACGGATATTCCGGAGATGAGCACGCCCTCTTTTGCGACCAGCTGGAGCAGGCGGTCCGCAGGAGGGCGGACGAGCTCCGCGTCCAGCCCTCCGCCCTCCTGACCCTGCTGGATCTCGGGCAGGAGGTGCTCACCACCCAGGGGGACGAGCCCCTGTGCCGGTCCTCGCGGATCCTCCGCTGGAGGGACGCCTACCATCTCTTTGGACAGGACATGCTGGTCTGCGCCTATCTGGCCTACTGCGATATCCGCTTTCAGACCCACCGGGAGAATTTTGCCTGGCCGGCCGTCCTGCGGACGGATGACGGCATCCTCCGGCAGGCTTTGGCGCAGGGCATCGCGGAAAACCACTTTCACCTGAACGGCTCCACCCAGGCCTTCGCGCTGGCCTGGTGCTCACTGATGAACGATCCCGGCTCTATCGGGAGCCTGCCCGGCGGATTCTCCAGACTGCTCCAGTCCGTGTCCAGCCGGGGACCGGAGGACAACGTGCTGCCCCCTGAGGATCGGCTCGTTATCGCCGCTCTGGCCCGGAGCATCCTTTTCCGCGCACTTCACCCCGGCGCGTTCCATGCGCAGGGGATGTCCTCCTTCCACAGCCCGAGCGCCTTTTGGTCGGAGTACATAGACTGCTTCTCCCCTGTCAGCAGGCTGATCGACCTGGTCCGGGTGCTTCAGGAGAGCTGCGGCGTATGGATCGCGCTGCCCGACGGAGAATCGGCCTGCTTCGATTACGCGCTGGAGCTGCCGGTGTTTCACGTGGTGAGAGACTCGCCCTACCGCGTTCTGGCCGGAGAGCGCTATTTCCTGTATCAGTGCTTTACCGCCTGCTTCAGCGGCCGGTTCTCCCCCTTTGAGCAGACACTCTTCTACCTGTACCTGTCGCTGAAAACCGCCTTCCGCGGGGAGATGATCCAGGTCAACCGCCAGGTGGGCTTTCAAAACTTCGCGGACTATGAGGAGCGCAAGGACCTGGCGTGGACCGGCGCCTACCGCTGGGAGGCCTATCGGATGGCCCTGAACGCGCCGCTGCTGACCTCGCCCACCCGCTCCCTGGAGGCAAGGCTCACCCCCGCCGGCACCAGGGAGGAGATGATTCAAAAGGTTCTCAGATATGATCTGGGCAAGCATTTCGCCGACCTCCCCTACCAGCCGCTGCCGCCGGAGCAGTGCTATTTCGAGCCGGAGCGGAGCGCGGACCGCTTCCTGCGGGAGCCGCATTTTTACGTCCTCCACTTCCCCAAGCGGCATGACGACCCGCTGCCGCCGGCTTTTTCGCTGGAGCACAGACACCAGGCTCTGCGGGAGGAGGTGCGTGCGCGGGCCCGGGCGCTGGCGGAGGCGCTGAGCGTCTCCCCCTATCTGTGCAGCCGGATTCGCGGAATCGACGGCTGCGCTAACGAGGTGGACTGCCGTCCGGAGGTGTTCGCTGCGGCCTTTCGCTATCTGCGCAGCTTTCAGAGCACTGAGCCGTGGACGGCCGGCTCCCTGCTCCCGGCCCCCGTACACCGGCTGTCGGTGACCTACCACGCCGGAGAGGACTTCTACGACATCGCCGACGGCCTGCGGGCCATCGACGAGGCCATGTGCTTCCTGGACTACCGGAGAGGGGACCGAATCGGCCACGCCCTGGCGCTGGGCGTGGATCCCCAGATCCACTATCAGATGAAATCCATGAGCATCGTCCTGCCGAAGCAGAACCGCCTGGACGATCTGGTCTGGCTGATCTTTCGCGGCAGGGCGCTGGGCGTCCCCATCGACCCCCAGCTCTACGGGGCGCTACAGCAGGAGGCGCTCTGGCTGCTGCAGGATATTTATGGGGACGCTATCTCCCGGAACAACTGGTCCATCACGCTGCAGGACTACTTTTGCAGCATGCTGCTCCGGGGGGACGCGCCGGAGCTGTACCGGACGATGTCGTTCCAGATGCCGGAGGCGCTGTACGACAGCCAATACAGCCGCTGCCAGATTACCAGCAGCCGCTCGGCCCAGGATCTGATGCCCTTCCGCCAGTCCTGGAAAATCGCGGGCATGTACTACTACTACCACTACGGCTGGAGGGAGAAGCGGGAGGGGCGGAAGTCCATCCGGATCTCCATCAGGCCGGACTATATCGCCCTCCTCCGGCAGATGCAGCTCGCCCTCCAGCAGCACTTGGCGGCCAGGGGAATTCTGATTGAATGCAACCCCTCCTCCAACGTCCTCATCGGGACATTCGGCGAGTACGCCAGGCACCCCATCACCAGATTCAACCACATGGGGCTGACCGCTCCGCCGGACCTCCAGTGCGCACAGCTGCACGTGTGCGTCAACACAGACGACCTCGGGGTGTTTGACACCTCTCTGGAGTTTGAGTACGCCCTGCTGTACCGCGCGCTCAGCAGCCAGACCGACGCGGACGGCCGCCCCCTGTACACCGCCAAGAGCATTCTGAGCTATCTGCAAAATGTGCGGGAAATGGGACTGCAGGCCGTATTCCCTCCGCCGGAACAGCTCTCCAGCCCGGCGGCTCACGCCGCTGCGCTCCATTAAGGCAAAAAAAGCAGGGCCGGCACGGTTTTCTACCGTGCCGGCCCTGCCTGCGGGACAGTCTTAAACGGCGGTGAGCTCCACAGCGGTCCGCTGGCCGTCCGCCTCCAGAACCACCCGGATCGCCCCGGCGGAGACGGCCCGCACCACTGCCAGCAGCCGCCCCTCAAAGGTCCGGTGCTCCGGTCCGGCGAAGTCCTCCGTGGACCGGGGGTCGGCGCTGCCCAGGCCCTGGAGAACGCCCGCGCCCTCCACCGTCACCCGGACGGTTTTGTCCGCAGCGGTGTGGAGGAGGCCCTGGCCGTCCACCACAGAGACCGTGACGTAGGCCAGATCCTGGCCGTCCGCCGCCAGAACGGTCCGGTCGGCCTGGGCGGCGATGCGCACATCCGGTCCGGCGGTCCGCAGGGCAAACTCCGTCCGCCCGCCATCGGCCCCGTAGGCCACGGCCCGCAGCTCGCCGGGCTGATAGACGGTGTCAAAGTGGGCCTGGCACCGCTCCACCGCCTGACGGCCCAGGCTCTGGCCGTTCAGAAATAGCTCCACCTCGGCGGCGTCGGCGTAGACCTCGCAGACGCAGGGCTTCCCCTCGAAGCCGGGCCAGGTCCAGCTGCCTACGGATTCCACAGTGCCCCAGACGCTGGGGTTCTTCCGGTCCGCGTAGTGGGCCGGCAGCTGTACGGCGATGTAGGGCTCCGCGCGGAGGCCGAAGACGATCTCCCGGAAGTAGCTGGCGGGCCTCCGGTCGCCGATCAGGTTGATGTCGCCGCAGTAGGCGATGTAGTAGGGCCAGGGTGCGCCGAACTCCGCCCGGCAGTTATAGGTGGTGGCCCCGATGCCCGCCTCACCCAGGTAGTCCCAGCCGGTCCAGGTGTAGTCCCCCAGAATCTGGGGGTGCTTTTTCACCAGCGCCCAGTTCAGGTCGATCTCCGGCGGGAAGGTCTCCGAGCCGTAAATCATACGGTTGGGATAGGCGGCGATATACTTCTCGTAGCAGCCCCGCATGTAGTTGTATCCGGACAGGTCCAGGCTGTCGCAGGACTCCCGGATATTCTCGTCGATCATGGGGTGGGCGCTGATGACGTTCATCTGGCTCATGATACTGGTCATTACGTCGTTGATGTCGCCGTTCTCCGTCAGGGCCTCCGGGTCCACGTACCCCAGTTTGATGACGGTCTGGGCCATGTTCTCCCCCAGGCCCACCATGCCGTTGATGGCGTTGGTGACAAGCCTGGTGCCGTCCAGCCGGCGCACCTTGTTGGCAATCCGGCGGTTCCAAACGGCGCCCAGGGCGCTGCCCGTATCGGCGATCTCGTTGCCGATGGAGTACATGAACACACTGGGGTGGTTGAAGTCCCGGTCCACCAGGGACTCCACATCCTTCTCCCAGTGGTCCTCGAAGTCCCAGGCGTAGTCAAAGGCCCGCTTGGGGGTGGTCCAGGTGTCGAAGGACTCCTCCATCACCAGCACGCCCAGACGGTCGCAGGCCTCCAGCAGGGCCCGGGAGGCGGGGTTGTGGGAGACGCGGAGGGAGTTGAAGCCGGCGGCCTTGCCCAGCTCCACCCGGCGCTCCTCCGCCCGGGCGAAGGTGGCCGCGCCCAGCACGCCGTTGTCGTGGTGGCAGCACGCGCCCCGCAGCAGCACCTGCTTCCCATTCAGGCGCAGGCCGTGGACGGGGTCCAGCTTGAACTCCCGGATGCCGAAGCGCTCCTCCGCCCGGTCCCAGATCTCCTCCCCCTCCCGCAGGGTGACGGTGCAGGTGTACAGGTTCGGCTCCTCCAGGGACCACAGCCTGGCGTCCCGGACGTAGATGCGCTGGAAGAGGGTCTCCTCCGCGCCGGGCTTCAGCGTCAGCTTGGAGACCTCCCGGGCGGCGGGGGTTCCGTCCGGCCCGGCGATCTCCGTGCACACATCCACGGTCCTGGTCACCCGGCCGGTATAGTTTACGCGGAGCTCCGTGCGCACGGTGGACACGTCCTCCGCCACGTCCGGCGTGGAGATCCGCAGGCCATTGCGGGCAACGTGGACCTCTCCGCCCACCAGCAGGGAGACGGGGCGGTAGATCCCCGCGCCGGTGTACCACCGGGCGGAGGGCTGGCTGCCGCTGCGGACCCGCACGGTGACGGTGTTCTCCTGGCCGAACCGCAGGTAGGGGGCGATGTCCACGGCGAAGCAGGTGTAGCCGTAGTGGCAGCTCCCGGCGGACTGGCCGTTTACGCTGACCAGGCAGGACTGCTGCACACCCTCAAACTCCAGGGATACCGATTTGCCGGCGCAGTCCTCGGGGACAAAGAATTTTTTGACGTAGGTGTAGTTGAACCCGGGGTAGTAGGCGCCGGCGGTGCCGGAGGGATTGCCGGGGTCCCGCCGCTCGGCGATCATGGCGTCGTGGGGCAGTGTCACCGGCCGGAACACGTACTCCCCCTGGTTGTCCTCTTTTCGATTCCAGGGATTCTTTTTCACCATCCAGCCGTCGTTGAAGCTCTGTCGTATCATGTGTCTTCCTCCTCTTGTTGAAAAACAGACGGCTGCTGCCGCAGCCGTCTGCTCCGTTTAATTCGCGTTCCCCGTCTGTTGATAGGCGGCGTTGGCCTCGGCGGCAATTTTCTTCTGCGAGCGTATGTTGTCAATAAGTCCGGCGTTGGCCGAGTAGACCAGCACCACCAGCAGGAACACGCCCGTCATCACGCCGCGCACCTGAGAGCTCATGCCGAAGGCCACCATGGCCGTGCCCAGCATCCGGATGGTAAAGATTCCCAGTACCACCGCCGTGCTGTAGTTGACATACTTGGCCAGCACAGCCGCCACGAAGATGCCCATCATACTGTCGAAGATCATGGAGACGGAGGTGAAGCCGGTCACCGCCACCACGGAGACGTTGATGGAGAGGAACATCACGCTGGTGACGCCCAGGAACACGCCGGAGAGCAGGAAGGAGAGAAATTTCACCCTGTCGATGTTGACGCCGGCGTTGTTGGCGATGGCGATGTTGGCTCCGATGGCCTGGATGTCAGCCCCCAGGGTGGTGCGGTTGTTGATGATGTAGAAGATAACGAACATCCCGCCCGCGATCAGGACGCACCAGGGCATTCCGGCCAGATAGCTCTGGGCGATGCTGATCTTGCCGGTGAAGTCGTTGGTCAGGAAGTTGGGCAGGGACTCGAAGATCATGGCGAAGCCCAGGGACAGCACCATGCAGGGCACCCGCACCACATTGTAGATCCAGCCCATAAAGGCGGTGGAGGCCGTGGCGATGATGATGGACAGCAACAGGATGCCGGGAATGCTCCAGCCCAGCGCCTGGGCGATGTCCGCGGCGAAGATGGCCGTGCTGTACACGATGGCCCCTGCGGCGAAGTTCCACATGCCCATGGACATGCCGAAGGAGAGGCTCATGCCCAGCAGAATCGGCACAATCGACGTTCTGACGATGGCCAGCATCCCCTTGGGCGTGCCGAAGGCCCCGCCCGTCAGGATGGTGAACAGCAGGTAGACGCCGACGGGAAGCACCAGGGCCTTCCCCCAGTTAATCAGTTTCTTTTTCATAGTTTACTGCTCCTCAATCTCCCCGCAGGGTGTGTGGAAGGCTGGGCTGTTACGCCTCGCCTAAGTATGCCTTGACCCGGGCGACAACGGCGTCCAGATTCCAGTAGTCGGAGAGGGTGTAGGACTCCATCAGGGCCTCCTTCTCCTCCACGGTGGTGTCGGGGGCGTACCAGGAGTTCAGGGCCAGAACCTCCTCGGGCACAAGGCCGGGTACGTCGCCGCCGATGTACTGGTTGCTGTCCCGCCAGCCCTGGGCGTCGGTGACGATGAAGCTGGGGATCATGGGGATGATGTGGTCGCCCTCGTTGAACAGGCGGTCAGCGCCGGAGATGGCGTTGAAGAGCTGCATGTACAGCTGCACCACGTACACGTTGTTGCCGCTGGTGGTCGCCGCCAGGTTGCCGGTCTCGAAGTAGCTCTCGGTGTCGCTGGCGGAGGGGGCGTCCACCTGGGCGTACTGGATGGTGTCAGTGTAGCCGGCCATGTTGATGGCGGCAATGCCGATATCGCCGTTGCTGTTGCTCACGAAGCCGTCCAGCTCCGCGCCGCGGGTAGCCAGGATGTCGGAGGCGCCGGCGGCGTAGTCGGAGCCGCGGTAGCTGGTGACGATGTTGATGCCGAGGTCCTCGCAGGCGGTCTCGATGCCGCGGACGCGGTCGTCGCCGATCTCGCTGCCGGGGGCCTGGGCCAGGTAGGCGATGTTCTTGCAGCCGTTGTCCGCCAGGACCTTGGTGAGGCCGTAGCCCATCTCGAAGTTGGCGCCGCCGGCCTCGTTGAGCCAGCCGCAGTTGTACTCGGAGTTGTCCACCACGTTGGCAACCTCCTCGTTGTAGGAGCGGGTCAGGCCGGCGTAGTACACGCCCTGCTCGTTCATGTACTCATACAGGGCGGGGGAGGTGCCGGAGATCATGATGATGCCGTCGCAGCCCACGGAAACCAGAGTCTCCACGGCGGTGCTGATCTCGTCGGCGGTGAAGGTCATCATGTCGTAGTAGGCGATCTCGCAGTTGGTCAGCTTGGCGCAGTACTCCAGGGCCCGGTGGAACTGGGCGCTCAGGCCGTCGGACTCCGGCAGGTAGAAGAAGCCGATCTTATAGCCGCCGACCTCCTCGCCCTTGTCGTTGACGATCTTGGGGGCGGTGACGTTCTCCCCGCCGGGGCTGCCGGCGGAATCCCCGGCGCTATCTCCGGCGGGGGTACCGGTGCTGCCGCCGCTGGGGCTATCGCCGTCAGTGCCGCCGCCGCAGGCGGTCAGGCTGAACATAAGGAGCAGCGCAAGGAGCAGGGATAGCATTTTTTTCATAGTGTGTTCCTCCATTCTTAATATGACATTCTACAAATCAAAGGTCAGCTGATGAGCTTACCCTTGGATTTCTCATAGGTCAGCGCCACGACGATGATGAACAGCAGGCCCTTGATGGCATAGCCGACGGCGTTGGCGTAGCCCAGCAGGCCCAGGCCGTTGGTGAGGATTGTGACCGTCAGCGCACCCACCAGGGGGGCGTGGAACTTGGCGTTGGCCCCGCCGGAGAGGGGGAAGCCGCCCAGCACGATGGCGGTCATCACGTTCAGGTTCAGCCCGCCGCCCACCGCGGTATCGGCGATGCCGGCCCGGACGACGGTGAACAGTCCGCCCACGGCCAGGGTAAAGCCGATGGCCGCGTAGGCCAGGAAGATGCACCGCTCCACGCGGATGCCGCTGATCCGGGCCGCTGTGGTGTTGCCGCCGATGGCCTTCAGGGACTTGCCGAAGCCGGTGTAGTTGAAGAGGAAGTAGCCCGCGCCGATCAGCACAATCAGGGTGATGATCTTCGTGGAGGTGGCGTCCACCCACGCGGCCTGGCTGTAGGGGAACACGATGCGCCCCTTGTCCGCCACCACCGACAGCACCACGCCCTGGCAGATATTCATCACGCACATGGAGGCGATGAAAGGGGTCACCTTCAGGTAGTTGCGGACAAAGGCGGTGACGCTCATGCACAGGATGGACACCGCCGTTCCCGCCAGAAAGCTCAGCGCCAGCGGCACCCCAGCGTTGAACAGCAGGGTCATCACCATGGCCGACAGGGCCATGACCGATCCGATGGACATGTCCAGACCGCCCACTGCGTACAGGAACGCGCCGCCGACCACCACCACGCCCATGGTGAAGCACTGGTTGACCAGCAGGCGGAGGTTCTCCATCCCCAGAAACTGCCCCTTGGTCAGCGCCTCAAAGATTATCACCAGCGCCACCACCCCGGCGAAGGGCAGCAGCAGGGTAATCCGCTCCTTTTGATTGGCCTTTCGGTTCAGAGCCAGCTGAATATCGTCCTCCGACTGAACCGGGGAATCCGCTTTATGTAGAGATTGCAGCATTCTTTCCGCCTCCTCAATAAACTTCAGGATGTAGGACAGCCTACACCATGTACTCAATAAGCTGGGTGTCCGTGACGCTCTCGCTGCGCATGACCTGGGCGGCGATGGAGCCGTCCTTCATGATGATCATCCGGTCGCTCATGCCGATGAGCTCGGGCAGCTCCTCCGAGATCATGATGATGGACTTTCCCTCCTGCTTAAAGCGGTAGATGAGGTCGTACATAGCGGCCTTGACGCCGATGTCGATGCCGCGGGTGGGGCAGTCCAGGATGTAGATCTCGCTGTCAGCGGCCAGCCACTTGGAGAAGGCCACCTTCTGCTTGTTTCCGCCGGACAGCTGGTTCACATACTGCCTGCCGGAGACGCACTTGGTGCGCATGGCCTTGATCTGCCGGTCGGACAGGCTCTTCTCCGCCGCCGGCGTGATGACCCCGAACCTGGAGAGCTTGCGGTAGGCGGCCATCAGGGTGTTGTCCTGTATGCTGGCGTTCAGGATCAGGGACTCGTTGTCACGGTCCTTGGAGACGTAGCCGATTTTCAGGGAGATGGCGTCCTGGACGCCGGCGATTTTCTTCTTGGCGGGGATGTACTCCACCTCGCCGGTGATGGTCCGGTCCAGGCCGAAGATCATTCGCCCCACCTCGTGCATCCCGCACTCGGACAGACCGCCGAAGCCCAGGATCTCGCCTCTGTGCAGCTGGACGCTGAAGTTGCGCACATAGCCGTTTTCCGAGGTGATGTGCCGGACGTCCAGCACTACCTTCTCACTGCATGTACCGTCGTAGTCCGCGCGGTAATAGCTGCCCTGGAGCTCCCGGCCCACCATCAGCGGGCGCATGTTGGCCACCCGGATGTCCTCCCCCTCCAGATGGCCCACCATGACGCCGTCCCGCAGGCAAGTGATCTTGTTGCAGACGCTCTCCAGCTCCTCCAGGTCGTGGGAGATGAAGATGACGCCCTTGTTCTCGGCGCGCAGCTTGTCGATCAGCTTGTAGATCAGCTGGCGTCCCTTCTGGGCCAGGGCCGTGGTGGACTCGTCGATCACCAGGATCTCCGGGTTCAAGTACATGGCGCGGGCGATCTCCACGATCTTTCTGTCCTCGAAGTTCAGACTGGCTACCGGCGTGTCGGGACGGATGTCCTCCGCGCCGATCTCCTTGAGGATCTTCGCCGCCTCGGCGTGCATCCGACGGATGTTCAGGATGCCGTGTTTGCTGAACATCCCGTAGTTGCCCACAAAGATGTTGGAGGCCACATCCACCTCCCGCAGCGTGCCCGCCTCCTGGACGATCATGGCTACGCCGGCCTTCTGGGCCTCCACCATGTTGTGGGGGGCGTAGGGCTGTCCCGCCCGGAACATCTCCCCGCTGGTAGCGGGCTGCACCCCTGCGAAGATGGAGGTCAGCGTGGACTTGCCCGATCCGTTTTCGCCGATCAGACCGCACACCTCGCCCCGGCGCAGCTCAAAATCCACGTCGATCAGCGCCCGTGTCGCGCCGAAGTTTTTGCAGATCCTGCTGCAGCTGATAAGGACTTCGCGATTCATGTTCTCTCCTCCCTTTGTATTCTGTTGACCGTGTTGTCAATACAACTTGTCTTTTATATTGCGCCTAATTTTCAGGTGTATCCGCTTTATTTTGTCTGTATTTTAAAATACTTTTTAGGTAAAGTCAAGATAATTGCATTTTCAAGACCCTTTTTCTCCAAAACACTCAAAATAAGCTGATTAAATTTGTGCAACTTGTACTGAAATTATCAACCGCCCCAAGATACCCTTGACTTTTAACTTGTTTGAATATAAACTCATCATGTACTTATAATCAAAATCAACACATCTTAACAAATAGAACAAATCAAGCGAAAAGCCCACACAGTGAAACACTGTGCAGGCTGTCCAGATACTGTTAATATTCTTTTATGAGGGATACCGCTTTCCCTCTTCCGTACGCCAGGGGAAGGATTCGTCGCTTTCCTCTCCTCCTTGGATCAAATGCAGGATCTTTCGAGCGCAGGCGTCGCCAATCTCCCTGCCGGCGTGCTTGAGCTTGATAAAGCGGATCCCCTCTATTGCGGGCAGGTCCGCGTCGTCAAAGGAGACGAGCGTCCGGATCGCTCCCCTGCCCCGGAGGCAGATGACATCGCACAGGTGCGCGGCATACGCGCCGGAGCCGCAGAGCACGCTCTCCTTTTCAAACAGCCGCTGTCCGCCAACGGAGGCGATCTGTTCCTTCACCCGCTCCTCGTCGTTGTCGCCGCAGAGCAGAAAATCGTGCCTGTCGTAGACAATTCCCGCGTCCACAACCGCCCTGCGCACCCCTAAAAAGCGGCTGAGAAGCTGCGAGGCCATACAGCTGAATATTCCGCCCAAATTCCGGCAGCCGGAGGCGATAAGCTCCGAGGTTATCTGATGGGCGCCCTGATAGTCGTCCATGGTGACGCTGGGAATATGGCGCAGAGCCTCATCTGGATAGCGGTTGTCCATAAAGACAAAGCGGGTCCCCATGCCCTGGAGCTTCAGGATCAGATCGATATTCAGGCTGTTCAGCATGGACTCCGTGGCGTGCAGGATAATTCCGTTGACCGGGTTTGCGCACAGCTGCTCCAGAATCTGCCGCTCCTTCTGCGGACTGCCGCAGGTGGAGAAGAGCATTGTGGCGTAGCCGCTGGAAAACAGCGTCTGCTCAATCCGGCTGAGGACGGCGGGAAACACCGACGCCGCGATATCGTAGGTGATGACCGCTACACACTTCGTCTCGATCCTGGGCAGGACCTCCTGCACAAAGGTGCCGCTTCCGCGGACCTTGCAGATGGATCCGTCCTTCTCCAGCAGCTTAAGCGCCTGGCGGACGGTCTGCCGGCTCACGGCATAGCGGTCCACCAGCTCTGTCTCCGAGGGCAGCTTGTCCTCGGCGCGGAATTCCCCCCGGTTGATCTGTTCCCGCAGGTCGTTGTAAACGGTCTCATATTTTTTAGCCATATCATTCACCAGCTCTGCCCTTAAAATTCGCACAAGCAGACATGTACAAGGGGCCACTTGTACATGTCCAATGGTACTAAAAAACCGTTCATTTGTCAAGCCATGCTGTAGGAGGTAGCTATGATGAAGCAGATTATTCCCATACCAACAGTCCTAGGTCTTGAGCTGGGGTCAACGCGGATCAAGGCGGTGGCCATTGACGGGCAGTACCGCCCTGTCTCCGGCGGGGACTGCACATGGTCGTCCCGGTATGAGAACGGGGTGTGGA
>JAIEIQ010000354.1 GCA_029065305.1 Oscillospiraceae bacterium | reverse complement strand
CCCTCCTCCAGAAGCCAGGCGTCCCCGCCGGCCTGGCGCCGGACCCGCCCCTGGACAACGGCGATGGCCTCCGCCTCCTCGTGCCAGTGCCAGGGCACCTCCTGGGCCACGTTCAGCCGGACGTCCACATTGTAGCAGGAGCAGGGAAACAGCAGGGGGCTGTCCAAATCCAGCTGCCGGTAGTCATCCGAGAGCTGTAAATCCCGAATCTGTCCCGGTATCACGGTCCGCTCCCCCTTTCGTCGCTTTTCTTATAGTATAGGGCGTTTCTCTGCTTGCGTCAAGGGGGAGATGCCGGTATACTAAGACCATCCAAAAGAAAGGACGGTATCGGACCATGAACGTGAAACTGGTGGATATTCAGCAGCCCCGGAAGCTCTTTAACCTGCTCGACACCTGTGAGGGCCCTGTTCTCTGCTGCGGCATGGACCTGCGGCACAACCAGGACATTGGAAATCTGATCTGCGGCCTGGCGGTTCCCGGGAGAGGCATCCCCCAGCTGGAACTGACCGTCTCTTCCAGCGGCGATCTGTCCCGCCTGCTGCGGTACATGACCCGGTAGGGCCGCGCCGCCTGACGCCATTTCGCTTTGTCGTGATTCTCATAGTATCCACTGCCTCCAGCGAGGGAAAGCCGCTCCGGACAAGAATCCGGAGCGGCTTTCTCATACTGCGGCGGTCCCCGCGTTCCCTTCCTATCCCGCCAGCGGGCGGAGCCGCGTGGGCGAGGCGTAGAGCAGACCGCTGACCGGCTCCACCCCCTGGATGCGGAAGAGCTCCTCCACCGTCACGAAGGTGTAGCCCTCCATCTGGAGCCGGTCCACAATCTCCAGGGCCGCATCCACGCTGGTGGGGTAAAAGTCGTGGAGGAGAATGATATCCCCGGGGGAGATATTCCCCACCACGTAGTCCGTCACCTTTCCGGCGTCCAGCAGCTTCCAGTCCTCCGGGTCCAGGGACCAGTACACCATCGGCGTCCTCACCAGCGACGCCCGGCCCTCGTCAATGAGGCCGTAGGGGGGCCGGAGCCACCAGCTCCCCTCCCCCAGCAGCTCGGTAAGCACCACCTCGGTCTTGTGGATCTCCTCGATGACCGTATCCCGGTCCACCCGGGAGAGGCGGGCGTGGCTGTAGGTGTGGTTGCCGATCTGGTGGCCCTCGGCGCGCATCCGGCCGACAAGGGCCTCGTTGCCCTCCACCTGCTCCCCGATGAGAAAGAAGGTGGCCTGCACCCCCCGCTCCGCCAGGCCGTCCAGCAGCAGCCCGGTGGTGTCCGCCCGGGGCCCGTCGTCGAAGGTCAGGGCGGCGTATTTCGTCTCGCTGTCCTCCTCCGGCACCTCCGCCTGGGCGGAGGCGTAGGCGGACAGGTCCGGCTCCACCGGCTCACAGCAGGCGGTGAGGAAAAGCAGCAGCACCGCCGCCGGGATGATTCGTTTCATGGGCGTTTCGCCTCCCCGTACATACTTGTCAATAGTATGCCCGGTTTTTTCAGAAAGCGCGAAAAAAGAGAGCGGAAGCCGCTCTCTTTTTCCTATCCAAAAATACTCTCAAAAATGGCGAACAGCACCGGCAGGATAAAATTCACAAGAACGATGAACCCCACCAGCCAGAACACCCAGCCCTTGTTCTGCGCAGCTCCCTTCCGCTGGGCGCTCTGCCGGCTGTTCTGGGGTCCGGTCCGGGGAACCGGCCTCCTGGGCGCCGCCGGCGGATGGTCCAGGCCCGTCCTCCGGCGCTGGGCCTTCTCCTCGTGGACCTCCCTGTGGCTGAAGGACCCGGCGTGGTTGGCCTCGTTGATCCCGTCCACCCGGACCACGTTCCCGGCGCTGTCCACCCGCCAGCGGTTGGCCGGGTGGTTGAAGGCCCCGCACCGCGGGCAAAACTCGTCCCGCTCAAAATCGTACCGCCTTCCGCAGTCCTCGCAGCGAATGAGTCGCATGGCTTATTTCCCCAGCTTCGCCCGCAGCTCCGCGCCCATATCCTCATACCCGGGCTTGCCCAGCAGGGCGAACATATTCTTCTTGTACGCCTCCACACCGGGCTGGTCGAAGGGGTTCACCCCCAGCAGATACCCGCTCAGCCCGCAGGCATATTCAAAGAAGTAGATCAGCTCGCCGCAGGTGTAGGCGTTGATCTCCCCGGCCCTGATAATCAGGTTGGGCACGCCGCCCTCCACGTGGGCCAGCAGGGTGCCGTCCATCGCTTGCGTGGCAATAAAATCCATGTCCTTCCCGGCCAGGAAGTTCAGCCCGTCGCCGTCGGCCTCGTCCCGGGGCACACACAGCTGGTGGGCGCTCCTGCCGAAGCGGATGACCGTCTCAATCATGGTCCGCTCACCCTGCTGGATATACTGGCCCATGGAGTGGAGGTCGGCGGTGAACTCCACGCTGGCGGGGAAGAGGCCCTTGTTCTCCTTGCCCTCGCTCTCGCCGTAGAGCTGCTTCCACCACTCGGCGAAGAACCGGGCCCTGGGCTCGTAGGCGGCGAGAATCTCAATCTTCTTGCCCTGGCTGTACAGGTCGCTGCGGGCGGCGGCGTACTGCCAGGCGGGGTTGGCGTCGTAGTCGGCTCTGCGGCAGGTCTCCATCATATCCGCCGCGCCCTTCATCAGCCGGTCCAGGTCGATCCCGGCCACAGCGATGGGCAGCAGGCCCACGGCGGTCAGCACGCTGTAGCGCCCGCCCACGTCGTCGGGCACCACATAGGTGTCGTAGCCCTCGGCGTCGGCCAGGGACTTGAGGGCCCCCCGGGCCTTGTCGGTGGTGGCGTAAATGCGCTTCGCGGCCTCAGCCTTGCCGTACTTCTTCTCCAGCATGGCCTTGAAGAACCGGAAGGCCACGGCGGGCTCGGTGGTGGTGCCGGACTTGGAGATGACGTTGACGGAGAAGTCGTCGTCCCCGATGAGGTCCATGACCTCCTGCATGCTGTCGCCGCTGAGGCCGTTGCCGGTGAAGTAGATGTTGGGGGTATCCTTTTTCTTCAGGTTGTAGTTGTTGGAGCCCACCAGTTCGATGACCGCCCGGGCCCCCAGGTAGCTCCCGCCGATGCCGATGACCACCAGGGCCTTGCTGTCGGACTGGATCTTTTTCGCCGCGGCCTGGATCCGTGCGTACTCCGCCTTGTCGTAGTCCCGGGGCAGGTTCACCCAGCCGACAAAGTCGTTGCCCCTGCCGGTGGCCTCCTGAAGCCAGGTGTGGGCCTGCTGGAGGCCCTGGGTATACTGCTCCGTTCTGGCGGAGCTGTTTTTGAGATCAACATGAAGCATGGGATTCGTCCTCCTGTTAAGTTGTAAAAGTTGGGAATCATCTGGGAAGAGTATACCACAACAGGAAACGGTAGGCAAGGGGCGGGGGAAAATTCAGTGTTTTTGTGTCCAAAAGCACGGCGGGGAGCGGATGACGCCGCTCCCTGCTAAGATAGGCCCATATTGATGCAATAATCTAAAATGGACAACCCCCGGAACCGTATGGCTCCAGGGGTTGTGGGAAAATCAGCGCTTGGAGAACTGGGGCGCTCTACGCGCGGCCTTCAGGCCGTACTTCTTGCGCTCAATCTGATAAAACCCTGTATTTTCAAGGGTTACATGGGAGTTATTCTTTTATGCACCGCAATATGAACCTCATTTAGGGCGATCCGCAAGGGCTTGGTTCACTTTGGCAATTAGGTCCTTGGGCTGATTATAGGTGAGGTGTGTATAAATGTCCAGAGTGATCTTGGCGTGCTCATGCCCCGCCAGCACCTGGACTGTTTTGACATCGACACCAGCCAGGAGTAAATTTGTAATATAGGTGTGCCGGAGTTGGTGCGGCGTCACCTCGAAATCAATGCTGTAAACTACGCTGTTGTTATTGGTGGCCCGCCCTCCCAGTACAGGGGTTACGTGCTGGATCTTTTGCCCGTTGATATAGCGATAATAGGTGCGCTCTCTGACTGTGCGGGTTCGCACATATCCCCACAGTCGGCGCCACTGTGTTCCTGAGAGAGCGCCGCCCTCACGGTTAGCAACCACGAGATCGGAAACGGACCTCTCCTTTACCGACCTAAGGCACTCCACCAGCTGCGGCGGGATCGGGATTGTCCGTTTCGCCGCCTTCGTCTTCAGAGCGGTCAGTATGACAGGGCGGTTGTGCTCGGTATGCCAGGCCCGGCACACATTGATATGCGGGGCCTCCCCCTCCAGGAACACGCTGTCCCACTGGAGGGCCAGAGCCTCCTCCCGGCGCAGGCCGGAATATAGGCACAGCATAATAAACACGTAGGGCGGCAGACCCCGAACGGCGTCCAGGAGGGTTACCACCTGGGCCTCCGTCAGCGCCGCTTTCTCCTTTGGGGGCTTGCCGCCTCTGGGGTTCAGGTTTTTGCAGGGCGATTCTTCTATGATATGATTCTCAAGGGCCGAGTCAAAGATCATCTTGTAGAGCATCTGAACTCCACGGTAGATAGAAGTGGAACACGCTGCGGCCTTGCCAACAGCCATTCTTACATCGTCTGGAGTGACTTCCGCCATGTACTTCTCCCCCAGCGGCTCCACGATGTAATTTTTCACCTTGGAGGAATAGTCGGCCAGGGTGCTTACGCGGATATGAAAGCTGTGCATGATGAGCCATTTCTCAGCGTACTCCTGCACGGTGGGATTCTCCCTGCGGTAGATCTCCTCCTCTATCTCCCATTGGACGTCGGCAATCTTCCTGGTCAACTCTTCTGCTGTCCTGGCATAGAGGGCGATATACCGTCCGTCCGGGCCTTTGATGCGCTTGCGGTACTCGTTCCGGCTGGCTATAAACTCATAGGACGCCTTCTTTGCTCTAGCCATTACACAGCCCTCCAATCTTTCCAGGACCGGGATCCTCCCGGGGAATTGCTCGCCAGAGCAACTAGAGTAGCTGAAAGGTGTAGAAAATTACAGGCTGTCTTTGTACTAGTCATGGGCCACCTCCGGGAGCTGCCGGCGGCTCTTATCGCCTTCCTTCAGCGAGGCCAGATAGATCTTTGTCACATCGTCCCGGCCATGACCGAGGAGCCTGGAGACGGCCAGACGGGCCTCATAAGGGGAGCTCCCCGCCTGGATGAACCGCTGGTACTGCTCTGCAGCGTAGCTATGACGGAGGCCGTGGAAGGTCATGGGGCGGGTGGAGTCCGGGTCCTGAACAGTTGTGCGGAATGTCCAGATAAATGCCTGGAGTTCTTTGATGGCCTCGTGGGTCTGCTTGCCATCGGGAACAAAGAGCTTATGGCCTCGAACTGTCTGCTTCAGGTGAAATCGCAAACGCTCGGCTACACAAGAATTCAGCGGTACCGCCCGCACCAGCCCACCCTTACCCTTAATGGTAAGGGTGTTTTCTTTGACTGCTTTTACGGCTGTGGCGGTGTCGATTCGGAAACACTCATGGATGCGTAGACCCACGTAACGCCCCAGATAAAAAATAGAAATAAAGTCTTCTCTCCCACATTCCAGGGCACGAGCCAGCATCCGATTAAACTCCGCCTCGCTCCAGGTCCGATCCACCTCACCGAACTTCCGACGCTGGAGATTGAGATCGTTATTGGCCGGAAGTTTATAGCGGGCGTTGGGGATCAGGTCGTGGTAAAACCGGATGGCGGCGAGATCCGTCTTGATGGTAGAGGCCGCTTTGCCTCCCTCTTGGAGATGCGTTACATACGCATAAATATGTTTGGGGGCGACGTTCGCCAAGCGCTCCAGCCGGAAGGTATCCGCCAAGAACCGGCTGAATCTTTGCATGGCCTCGTAGTAGCGGGCGCGGGTTTTGAAGCTCCCCTGGCGGTTGTGGCGGTGGAGCTTGTCCACCTGGGCCATCAGGTTCAGGTAATGGTTTGTCATAAATACATCCTTTCTTTTTTAGAGAAGGACGCAGTTTGCCCACTGGCACGGACTGGCCGTTTCCGGCTCTTTTCTGCCGGATCTCCAGCACCTAAGCCGCGCCAATGGGCTGCAAACCATTGAAACTGCTGTGCGTTAGGGGGCTGGGGGGGCCGAACCCACTGGACTGTCTCCGTTATGTAGTGTGTTCAGTAGAATCACCGCTTGATCACTTAAAAGCGAGTGGGAGGCAAACTCCCGCGGCAGACGCAAAGCCCTGGGCAAGGCGCGGGCTGCGGCCCGCCTGCGTCTGGTAGCCCGTCCCCGGCAGCGGGACGGAGGGGTGTGAAGGGGGGCTCCGCCCTGCCGAAGGCGGAACCGGCCGGCAGTCTGGACCGGCCTGAGAATAGAATAACTTTTCATGAAACTGTGCATAGCAATCTCCTCTCATTTATCCTTGGCGGTCTGGGGTGACAGGGCCCAGGCCGTTGCGCACAGCGCCGGATGCTGCTTATTTTTGGACGCAAAAAAGCCCGCATCTCCCTGTGGGAGACCCGGACAACTTTCAAACACGGAAACTGTGCTCGCTTTCTGCGAGGCGCTGATACTGTATGGTTACAGCATAGCAGATACCTCGCGGGAAGTCAAGCTCAATTCCCAGTCTCTTTGTCATTCATCATTTCAAAATGGGCATACCAACCCCTTCAGACCATCCGGCAGACAGCGCACACCGGTCGTACAACCTTAACAACGTATGCAATGCAGATCTCACCTGCCCATAGACCAATGGCCTACCCCGGAGTTTCACCGGGAGCGCACAAACAATCAATAACAATTCACTTGTACCACAAAATGTGGGTGGTGTCAATAGAGATTTCTATATCTTGTGCTTCTGGTTTGTGTGGAATGGAGGGCATAGTACGCCCCTTACAGCTTCCATTCCTCCCTAACTTACTCCGCCCTCATGTGCTCCGCCCTAGTAACGGCACTATTTTACCAGACTGGTAGCCCGCTGTCTAGTTGGAACTTCTCCGCATATAAAAAAGGGGATGTGTCCAAGTTGGACACATCCTCACAGACTGTCGAAAAGTGGCCTGTCTGTCTTCATAACCAGACAGGCCGCAAAGTTAATGAGGGATAAAATGTAGGAAGTGGCAGAGGAGGAGGGAGCAAAGCGCTTTCCGGCTTTCCACCTTGCC
>JAIEIQ010000353.1 GCA_029065305.1 Oscillospiraceae bacterium | reverse complement strand
CGGCCCCGGAGCTGGTGGAGCTGGCTGAGGCCGAAGCGGTCCGCGTCCTCAATGACCATGATATTGGCGTTGGGCACGTCCACCCCCACCTCCACCACGGTGGTGGAGACCAGGATGTGGATCTCCCCCGCGGAGAAAGCGGTCATAACCGCGTCCTTCTCCTTCGGCTTCATCCGCCCGTGGACGCAGGCCACCCGCAGATGGGGGAAAACCTGCTCCTGGAGCACGCTGGAGTAGACCGTGACGGCCTTGCGGTCGTCGGGGACGGCGTCGTTCTCCTCCACCATGGAGCAGATGACGTACGCCTGGCCCCCGGCGGCGATCTCCTGGTCCATAAAGCGGTAGATCCGGGCCCGGCCCTCCCCGGAGCGGCAGGCGGTGCGGATCCTCTGCCGTCCGGGGGGCAGCTGGTCGATGATGGACACATCCAGATCCCCGTAGATGATCAGCGCCAGCGTCCGGGGAATCGGCGTGGCGGACATGACCAGCAGATGGGGCCGCTCCCCCTTGGCGGAGAGGGCCGAGCGCTGGGCCACGCCGAAGCGGTGCTGCTCGTCCGTCACCACCAGGCCCAGGTCCCGGTACCGGACATCCGCGCTGATGAGGGCGTGGGTGCCGATGACCACCTGGGCCCCGCCGCTCTCCACCTCCGCCAGCACAGCCCGGCGGGCCTTGGCCGGCATGGCCCCGGTCAGCAGGGTGCAGGAGATGCCCAGCTTCTCCAGCAGGGGAGTCAGTCCCCGGCAGTGCTGCTCCGCCAGGATCTCCGTGGGGGCCATCAGCGCCGCCTGCCGCCCGTTCCGGACGGCGCAGACCATCGCCGCCGCAGCCACCATGGTCTTGCCGGAGCCCACGTCCCCCTGGACCAGGCGGTTCATAGGCCGGCCTCCGGCGAGGTCGGCCAAAATCTCCCCAATAGTCCGGCGCTGGGCGTCCGTGAGGGGAAAGGGGAGGGCGGCGTAAAAATCGCTGATATCCGTGCGGGCGAAGGGCTGGCAGGTGAGCTCCTCCCTGCGGCCCCGGAGCTTTTTCAGGCCGATGGCCAGCAGAAACAGCTCCTCAAAGGCCAGCCGCCGCCGGGCCACCTCCAGCTCCTCATCGCCGCCGGGGAAGTGGATCTGCCGGTAGGCGTAGCCAATACTGCACAGCTGGTGTTCCCGGCGGATCTCCTCGGGCAGGGGATCCGGCAGAATATCCGCGCAGGCCTCCAGCCCCTGGGCCACCGCCCGGGACAGCAGCAGCTGGGAGACGCCGGCGGTGAGGGGGTAGACGGGGACGATGCGTCCCGTGAGCGCCCGGGCTCCCTCCCGCTCCACCAGGGGGTTGACCATCATCCGCCGCCGCCCGGAGGCCTCCGCCTTTCCGAAAAAGGTGTACGCCTCCCCGGCCTGGAGGCTGTTTTTCATGTAGGGCTGGTTGAAAAACGTGACGTACAGGGAGCCGCTGCCGTCCACCGCCCGGACCTTCACCAGCTCGGCGCGGCTGCCCCGGACCCGCTGGGAGACCGGGGGATCCGCCACCATGGCCTCCACGCAGGCGCTCTCTCCGTCCTCCAGCTCCCGGATTTTTTTCACGGTCCGCCGGTCCTCGTAGGCCCGGGGAAAGTAGGCGATGAGATCCCGGAGGGTGTGGATCCCCAGCTTTTCCAGGCTCTTCGCCTTCTGCTCCCCCACGCCCTTGATGTAGCGGACGCCGGTGGTCAGCTCGGGCATGTCCCTACTGAGCGGCGTCCCGCAGGTCCGCGAAGAACACCGGATACCGCGCCGAAAACTCCTCCAGCAGGGCCGAGGCGATCTCCGCGATCTGGGGGTGGGCCCGCCTGCTGGAGCGCAGGCGGAGAAAATGCCGCCACTCCCGGAGGTTCATGGTCATGACGATCTCCGTCTTGAGGGAGTTGGGCAGGACGGACCGGGCCTCCTCGGGCCGCGCCCCGGCCTCGATGAGCTGGAAGTAGAAGCCCTCCGCCGCCTCCATGGCCTTGGTCCAGATGTTGTATTTCTTCCGGTCCGCCGGGTCCTCCAGGTCGTAGCGGAAGCCGGTGGCGATGTCGATGCACACCAGCTGGCTGCCGAACTTGTCCCGGGTGTAGTTGCAGTAGCGGGTGCTCTCCTGGCTGTAGCTGGCGATGAGGTGGCGGACAATCTCGTTGGAAACACCCCGGTCGCAGACAACCCGGACGCTGATGGAC
>JAIEIQ010000352.1 GCA_029065305.1 Oscillospiraceae bacterium | reverse complement strand
GTCCAGGTATAGGTGTCCGGCTTCTCGCTGCTTCCGTTCAGAGCAGTGCCGCCCTCAAAGGAGCTCTCCGCCGGGAGATATTCAATGGACTTGCCCGTCACGGTCTTGGCGGCTTCCTCGTTCTTCTTCACGGTGAAGCCCTGGGTATAATCGCCCTTCGCGTCCTTGACAAACAGGTTCGCCGCGGGGACAGCCTCGCCGCCGTTGTCAAACACGGGCTCCAGAGACACCTTGCCGCCGCCGAGGATCTCCTTGAGGGACTCGTAGGGGCTGGTCATCTCATAGCCCACGCCGTAGGACCGCTCGCCGCCGGTTCCGGACAGGGTGTATTTGCCGCCGGTCCCCAGCACGGCCACGCTCTTGCCGCTGGCGATGGGCAGGGTCCCGTCGTTCTCCAGCAGGACGCCGCCGCCCCGGGCGATCTCCAGTACGGCCTCATTGTTTTCCGCCTGGACAGCCTCCGCCATTTCGGCGCTGTCGCCCCACAGCTTGATGGGCTCGGTGCGGTTCGGCTCCGCCTTGGCGTAGAGCTTGCCATTCTCCTGATAGGTCTCCACCAGGTACAGATAGCCGGTCTTCCCCAGGGCGTAGAGCACATGGCCCACCGCCTCGTCCACCAGCTTGTCCAGCTCCTCCTGGGTCAGCTCGCCGGCGGCTACCTTCTTGTCGCCCTGGGCCTTGCTGTTGTTGGACAGGCTGGGCATCTCAATATCCGTGCCCTTGTCCAGGGTGAATCCATCGTTTCCGCCCCAGTCGGTGACGGTAAAGCCCTTGTAGCCCCACAGCTCCCGCAGTACGTTGAGCTGGAGATACTCCTGGGCGGAGGCAAAGGTGCCGTTGATGGAGTTGTAGGAGGACATCAGGCCCAGCATTCCGCCCTCCTTCACCGCAGCCTCAAAGGCCGGCAGATAGAGCTCATGCAGCGCCTGCTCCGACACGTCGATGTCGGTCTTGGCAGCGGGGCTGGCAGACTGGGCGAAGGCGGCGTAGTGCTTGCCCACAGCGATCACGCCCTGATCCTGCATCCCCTTGGTCTCCTGAGCGGCCAGCCGGCCCAGCAGATAGGGGTCCTCCCCCAGCTGGTCGTTGGCCCGGTCGAACTCCGGCGTGCGGGTGATATCAAACTGAGCACCCAGCTGCATATTGGCCCCGGCGGCCCGGTTCTCCGAGCCGTAGACCTTTCCATAGGCGTACAGCAGCTCGTCATCCCAGGTAGCCGCCGCCAGCTGGCGGTCCGGGGTGTTGGTGGTGGGCCAGAGGGACAGGACGCCGGAGGGGCCGTCGTGCATACGGGTCTCCGGCACGCCCAGCCGGGGCGTACCAGGCAGATAGCCCGCGTTGCCGTACTTTGTCCCTGTGCCGTTGCCGCCCAGGTAGGTGTACTTCTCGTCCAGAGTCATTGTGTGGAGCAGAGCCTCAATCTTCTGCTCGATCTCCTCGTCGCTCATCTTCAGGCCCAGCGCCACATTGTCGGTCCCCTGAAGCGGGTCCCCGGATTGGGTGTAGTACTCCGGGAATTTGGTGGCCTTTGTCTCCACAGCCAGGGCCGCGCCGCTCAAAAGCGAGCACAGCATACCGGCCGCCAACAGACCGGACAGAAGCCGATTCCATCGTTTTTTCATGTGTATCCATCCCTCCATTGATTTTGATATGGCCGCTTTTCTGCGGAACACCCGCCGCTGGAAGCCAGCTCCACCGATGTTCCGTGTTCATTGTATCTGATTCCCGGCTTTCTTTTCAATCGCTATGTCGCCAACGGCGCTCCATTGTCGTAATCGGCATAAGGCGCTTGACTTTACCCCTCAATTTTTGTATAATTTGCTTGATTAAAAAGGGAGGGACAGCCATGTCAGCTACTATCCGCGCCGCCATATGCGACGATGAGATCCTGGTTCTGCCCTATCTCTCCTCCGCTGTCCGCGCCTCTTTTCAAGGGCACGGCATCTCCCTGGAGCTGGAAGCCTTCAGCTCCGCCCAGGATCTGCTGGAGCGGGCCGCCCAGGCGCCCTTCGCCGTGGCCTTTCTGGACATCGACCTTCCGGAGATGGACGGCATCTCCCTGGCCCGCCGCCTCTCGGAGCTGGCTCCGGACACAGTCCGCGTCTATGTTTCCGCCCGGGAGGACCGGGTTTTTGACGCCCTGCATACCCACCCCTTTACCTTTATCCGGAAAAGCGCCTTTCAGACGGATCTGGCCGCTGCGGCGGCGGACATCTCCGCCCTCCTGATCCCGCCCCAGGACCCGATCTGCTCCTTTCAGGACGCGCTGGGCAGGATCCACACGCTGAATCTGAACCGCACCCTCTACATAGAGGCCCAGGACAAGTACCTCTCCATCGTCACCACCGGGGACCGGGTCCTGGTCCGCCACACGCTCTCCAAGCTGGAGGAGTCGCTGGAGGGCCGTCAGTTCCTCCGCATTCACAAGAGCTACCTGGTGAACTACCGGTTTATCCGCCGGTTCTCCGGGGAGCAGGTCATCCTGGAAAACGGGCAGGCGCTTTGCGGGGTGGCCTGCGCCCCGGAGGACCGGCGGATAAACCGGGAGTTCACCAGGGAGGGCTTGGGCATG
>JAIEIQ010000351.1 GCA_029065305.1 Oscillospiraceae bacterium | reverse complement strand
AAGACGCTGGAAGGTCATCTCCTCCACCGGCACGCCGGCCAGACAGCTCTCCCCGTAGGCCTCCTCCTGCCGGGCACGCCGCTCCCGCATCCTCCGCCGGCAGACCAGCCGCTCCAGACACCCCCGCCCGCCGCAGGGGCAGGGCTCCGGGTCGTTGGGGTCCACCACCATGTGTCCAAAGGCGCCGCAGAGCTGGTTGTCCCCCACGTCCAGCTCCCCGTTCCAAAAGATGGCGCCGCCGATGCCCTCGTCGCTGTAGATGGACAGCACCCTGCCCCGGGTGCGCAGCTCCGGCCTCTGGTAGAGGAGCGCGAAGCCCGCCGCGTTGCCGTCGCTGACCTTCAGCACCCGCCGGGTGGTGGGAAAGATGTCCCACAGGGCTTTGGTCAGGGACCTCCCGAAGTCGCTCTTGGGCCAGTGGGGGAAGGGCGTGGCAACCCGAACCCCGCCGCGCTCGTCCAGCGCGATTGGGGCCACTATGCAGACGCTCTGCACCATCTCCAGCTCCTGCCGCCGGAGGGTCTCCGCCCCCTGCCGGACAAGGGCAAACATGTGCCCCAGGCTCTCAATCCGCGTCTGCCCCGTCTCCCAGTGGTCCAGCAGGTTGTAGTGGACGTCGGTCAGATTCAGGATCACCCCGTTGTGGTGGATGAGGATGGAAACCAGTCGGATCTCCTCATTGAGGGAGAACAGCTCGGGGCGTTTTCCGCCCAGGCTGGAGCTGCTGCCCTTGCCGCAGGAGCGGAGGATCTCCAGCCCCTCATAATACTCGATACATTTTTTTACGGTCTGCCGGCTGATGCCGGTCTTTTCCGCGACCTCCACAGCGGAGAGCCGCCCGTTGTCATGAAAGGTGAACAACACCGCCCGGCGGTTCTCCTCCTTCAGGTCCGCCGGTATTGATACCAGAGCTCTGCTCAAACAGCACCCCTCCCCTCCTATGGTTCGTTTCTCCTATTTTAGCCTAAAAGGGAAGATGTTGCAAGGCATTTCCATGGGAGCGGAGGGAAAAAAGCCTCCTCCCGCGCAGAATCCGCCGGACAGCCCCGTCCGCCCCGTCACTCGGCGATAGCCGCCGCCATAATGGCCGTCTCCGTGATCTCGCCCTTCTCCTTGCGGAGCTCGGCGGTGATCCTCCCGCCGGCCAGCACCAGAACCCGGTCGCTCATAGCCATCAGCTCCGGCATATCCGAGCTGACCATCACAATGGACACGCCCTGCTTGGTCAGATCGCTCATGATCTGATAGAAGTCCGCCTTGGTGCCCACGTCGATGCCCTTGGTGGGCTCGTCCACAAAGAGGATCCGGGGCCGGCTCATCAGCCACTTGCCAAGGATCACCTTCTGCTGGTTGCCGCCGGAGAGCTGCACCACAGCGGTCTCCATGGAGGGGGCCTTGACCCGCAGCCGCTCCATCTGCCCGCCCACCTCTTTTTTCTCCTGGCTGCGGTTGACAAAGAAGCGCCCCGGCAGCTTGGGCAGATTGGCCACCGACATGTTCTCCCGAATCCCCAGCATCCAGATGATGCCGTTGCGCTTGCGCTCCTCGGTGATAAAGCCGATGCCCAGGTCGATGGCGTCCCTGGGGCTGTTGATGGACACCTCCCTGCCGTCGAGAAAGACCCGCTTTTTCACGCCGTTGGTGTACTGGCCGAAGATGGCCCCCAGGCTTTCGCTCCGCCCCGCGCCCACCAGGCCGCCGATGCCCAGAATCTCCCCCTTGCGCAGGGAGAAGCTGATGCCGTCCACAATGTTCCGCCCCCGGATATTGGGGTGGGGGACGCTCAGGCCCTCCACCCGGAGCACCTCTTCGCCGAAGCCGTGCTCCTCCTTGGGGTAGAGGTTCTCCACCTTCCGGCCCACCATCTCCTCAATCAGGGTCCTCTTCTCCACATCGCGGATGTCGTGGGAGTTGATGGTCTGTCCGTCCCGGATGACCAGGGCCCGGTCGCAGATGCGGTAGAGCTCCTCCAGCTTGTGGCTGATGTACAGGCAGGACACGCCCTTCCCCCGCAGGGAGGCCAGAATATCCATGAGGGTATCCACCTCCTGGTCCGTCAGGGCGGTAGTGGGCTCATCCAGGACCAGGATCTTCGGGTCCTTGGACACCGCACGCATCAGGCTCAGCAGCTGCATCTGCCCGCTGTTGAGCGTGCGCACCGTCATCTTCGGGTCCAGGTCCAGCCGCGCCCGCTCCAGCAGCTCCCGGGTGTCCGCGTACAGTCTCTTGTAGTCCACCCAGCCATGCTTCCCCGGCAGATTGCCCACAAAGAGGTTCTCCGCGATGCTGGCGTCCAGCATCATGTTCATCTCCTGGTAGACCATCTCAATGCCCCGGCTCTGGGCGTCGTGGACGCCGGCGAAGCGGACCGCCTGGCCGTCCAGCACGATCTCGCCCTCGTACTCCCCCGCCGCGTAGCTGCCGGAGAGCACCTTCATCAGCGTGGACTTTCCCGCACCGTTCTCGCCGCAGATGCCCAGGATCTCCCCCCGGTAAAGCTCCATATTCACATCCCGCAGGGCGATGACGCCGGGAAACCGCTTGGTCACATGGCGCATCTGCAAGACCATATCACGCATTCCAGTCACCTCGCTCCATTCCGCCGGCCATCATAGACCGCCGCCGCTCTTGGCCCGGCGGTACTTGTCGATGAACAGGGACACCACCAGAATCAGGCCGAAAATCATATTCTGCCAGTTGGTGGACACGTGCATGAGCACCAGGCCATTGTTGATAACCGCCAGCAGCACGCACCCCAGGAACGCGCCCAGGATGGTGCCCGTGCCGCCCATCATGGAGGTGCCGCCGATGATGACGGAGGCCATAATGGTCAGCTCCGTGCCGGTGCCCGCCGAGGTCTGTCCGCTGTTGAAGCGGCTGCACATGCACACGCCGCAGAAAGCGGCGAACACGGAGACCATAATCTCCACAATGTACCGGGTCCGGGTCACATGGATGCCCGCCAGCTTGGCGGTCTCCCGGTTGCCGCCGCAGGCGGCTACCGCCCGGCCGAACTTGGTCCTGGTGAGCAGAATATGCATGGCGACGCCGATGCCCACGGCGATGACGATGGTCCAATGGACCTGGCCGAAGAGACGGCCCTGGCCCAGGGCCTTGAAGGACTCGCTGCCCAGACCGGAGACGGCGATGCCGTCGGTTGTGACCAGAATGAAGCTGTTGACGATCTTCGTCAGACCCAGCGTGATAATGAAAGCCGGCAGATCAAAGGTCACCACCAGCGCCGCCTTGGCCAGCCCCACCAGAGCCCCGGCCGCCAGGGCCAGAAGGACGGAGGGGATCACGCCCAGTCCGAAGTCCGCCAGACCCCAGGCGCACACCACGCACCCCAGGGCCGTGGCCGCGGCGATGGACAGGTCCATGCCGCCGCTGATCATCAGCAGCGTCAGGGGCGCGGCAATGATGAAGGTATAGCTGCTGCTGCGCAGAACGTCAATCAGGTTGGCTACGCCAAAGAAGTCCCGGTTGACAAATCCAATGATAATAATCAGAAGCGCCAGCGGCAGCAGCACGCCGGTCTCCGTGCGGGAAAAGAAAGCGGAGAAGAGACTGCCCTTCCGCCCCCCGTTTTTCAGCTCGTTCATCACGATATACTAGCTCCTTTCACTCTCTGTCCTGCCAGGGGTGGTCTGAAAATATTCCGCGCGAAGCCCGGCGCTCCGGACCGGCCGGGCGCCGCCCGGCCGCAGTCCGGAAGCAAGGCTTCGCGCGGTGGTTCCTCTGTCGATGTATCAGGCGCCCAGCTCAATGCCCCGCTCAGCGGCATAGCTCTCCACGTCGGAGGCCATGACGACGATGGTGCCGGAGTCGTTGTTGAACTCCACGCTGCCGCCGTCCATGATGCTCTTGATCATCATGCAGCTCTCATAGCCCATCTTGTAGAAGTCCTGGGCGATGGTGCAGTCCAGCGCGCCGCTGGTGACGTAGTTGAGAATGCTGGCGCTGTCGTCGATGCCAACGGAGATGAAGGAATCGTTGGCGTTATTCTCGTCCACGTAGTTGGCGATGCCGATGGCGCCGTTGCCATCGGCGCAGACGCAGGCGTTGATGGCCGGGTTGGCCCGGACCAGGTTGCCGATCTTCTCGGCGGCGGTGATCTCATTGGAGTCGCAGTACTCCTGGCCGAATACGGTGATGTTGGGGTAGTCCTTCAGGTACTCGCAGAAGGCGGCGTACTGCTCGTTCTGGGTGGTGGCGGTGGCGACGGTCTGCATGTAGACCACGGTGACCTCCTGGTCCCCGGCCAGCTCCGCCAGGGTCTTGGCCTGGGTGGTGCCCATGCCCACGGGATCTGTGCCGATCCAGAAGTTCTCGTACTCAGGCCCCAGCACGGTGTTGGTGGAGGCCACATAGACGCCGCTCTCAAAGGCGTTTTTCAGCACGTCGCCGAACACGTCCACATCCATGTACACACCGATGAGCACGTCGGTGTTGTTGGTCAGGGCGGTCTCCGTCAGCTCCAGCATGGTCGTAGCGTCGTTGGCGGTGGAGGGGGCCACGTACTGGCCGTTCCAGCCCAGCTCCGCGCAGGCGTCATTGAAGCCGGCCTCAGCCCGGCTCCAGGCCGCGCCGCCCTGCATGACGGAGACGAATGTTGCGGTGATTTGGTCCTGCGAGCCTCCGGCATTGCCGGCGCCATCTGCGGCGGGGCCGGCGGGGTCCTTGGCGTCTCCGCCGCCGCAGGCCGTCAAAGCCAGGCACATTGCCAGGGCAAGCAGGACGCTGAGATACTTTTTCATAATCATTCCTCCACTGCATTATTCGTTACACGTTTTTGTTGCGCAACGTTATTACATAACTAACAATATACTGCCATGTTGTTTCTGTCAATCATTTTTTGATTCAGTCCGGCATTTTTGGAGGATATGCCAGTTTTTATCCCCTGTTTCTGAGCAATTCGCCGATTTTATCGGGCCGGCCCCCGGCGGATGTTGGAAGCCATATACTGCAGCTCCGCCCGGCCGAAGCTGGCGTACCGGCCCGGCTCCAGAGACATCACCTTGTCCGCATTGCTGGCCCGGCCTACGATCTCACCTCGGACCACGCCGTCCACCAGGTCGATGAGGTCGGCCAGCAGGCCCATCGACAGGGGGTTGTAGTTGGGGATCAGGGTGGACTGGAACTGTTGGTAACTGTGTCCGCCCCAGAAGCGCATCCTGCCGCCCCGGTCCACCAGCCACTTCATCAGGCCGGTGAGGCTCCGGAGATAGTCCTCCAGCGGGAGCGCGCCGGGCACCTGCATCCAAACGCCGTAGCCGCTGCCAATGGCGTCCCCGGTGAACAGGAGATCCCGCCGGGTGTCCAGGACCGCCACACTGCCCGGCGTATGTCCCGGCACCTGGCAGATCTCCACGCCGCAGCCCCCCAGGTCAATCACCGTGCCTGTGCGCATATCCCGGGTCGATGCGAGCTTCAGATCTTTGCCGCCCATCATCTCCTGGAGATACGCCGGTGGGAGCGCCAGATCCTCATGGCAGAGGTACACCTCCTCAAACTCATCCATGTGGTGCATGTGGTCGATGTGGGCATGGGTCAGAATCAGAACCGGCGGCTTGTCCGTCAGGGAGCACACGGTGGGCATGACGCGTCCGCCGGGGGTAATGCCGGTGTCGATCACCGCAGCCCGCTCCGCGCCCTCCACGACATAGAAGGAGGAGTCTCCCGCGTCCAAGATGCTGTACGCGCCCTCCCCGATCCTGGTCACTCGAAAATCCTGCATAATGCGATACCTCCTGTTAAAATTTGTTTCGTTGTATAGTTTCGTAATTTTATTTGATTACTAGGGTATCTCATTTTTCTGCATCTGTCAAGGATTTTTCCGTTCCGGCCTCCGGCGGGCGCTCAGCGGCTCCAGCTTTTGTTTGCAGGATGGAGGGAATTGTGCTATGATATGAAAAAACGCCGGGAGGTTCTATGAAAAAGAAGCTGAACTGGCGGACCGCCGCCCTTGCCGCCTGCGTCCTTGTGTTCCTCGTATCCGGCTCCCTTCTGGTCCGGGATCTCATCCGCTCCAGCAGAGAGCGCGCCGCCAACGAGCAGCTGGCCGCGATGGTCCGCGCCGCCCGGGGAGGCGAAGCGGAGCCCGCCCCCAGCGGCACGGGGACGGGCATTCAGTCCGGGCTGGAAAGCGTCGTGCTGCCCAAGTACGCCGCCAGCGGCCTCCTCTACCAGTACGACGCCCTCTACAGCATGAACAGCGACATGGCCGGCTGGATCTATATCGAGGACACCCGGATCGACTACCCTGTTATGTTCACCCCCGATGATCCGGAGTACTACATCCACCGTGGCTTCGACAAGAAATATGCCTCCAGCGGCTGTCTCTTCATCGGGGCCAACAGCACCCCCGACGGCTCCAACGTCCTCATCTACGGGCACCATATGAAGGACGGATCCATGTTCGCGGGCATCATGCAGTACGCAGACCCGGAATTCGCCAAGGCCCACCCCGTTATCCGCTATGATACGCTCACCGAGGAGAACAGCTATGAGGTGGTAGCCGCCTTCTATACCAAGGCCTACGCCAGCAAATTCCAGTACCACAGGTACACCGATCTGACGGAGGAGGCGTCCTTCAACAGCTACATCCGCCAGGTCCGCCGCCTCGCCGCCTACGACTCCGGGGCGGAGGTGTCCTTTGGGGACCAGCTCCTCACCCTCTCCACGTGCAGCTACCACACCGACTACGGCCGCTTCGTGGTGGTGGCCCGGCGGATCGCCGGGGAGGAGCCCCCGCCGGAGGACACCCCCACCCCTGGGAAATAAAAACAAGCTGTGAATTTTTCATTTTCCCGTTGTGTTTCGCTCCCGGCTGTGATATGCTGTAGATACCCATCATCAGAACCAAATGCAGAGAAGGAGTGATATCATATGGTTAGACTGATCATGAGCGGCTCGGGCGAGGGAAAGACCAAGCAGCTGCTCGAGCTGATGGACAGCGCCGGCGATACGGAAACCGGGTGCATGGTGTGCATTGAGCCCACCCGGAACATGAGCTTCAGCCTGCGGCATCAGACCCGTCTGGTGGACGCCTCGGAGTTCGGTATCGACAGCTTTGACTGCCTGCGGGGCTTCATCTGCGGCATGTATGCCGGCAACTACGACATCTCCCACGTCTTTGTGGACAACCTGTGCAAGGTGGCCGGCAGCACGGACGAGCGGAGCATTGGCGCGTTTCTCAACTGGATGGACAAATTCAGCGCATCCCTGAATCTGAAGATCACCGTCACCGTCAGCGGAGACCCGGAGAGCGCCACCGACACGATGCGCAAGTATATGTAACCGCCCCTCTTTCGATATGATACCCGCCCGCCGCCGGTGCTTTCCCGTGCGGCGGGCTTTTGCACACTCTGAAAAACAGAAGGGAGAAACGATATGGAGACAGTCACCGTCAACGCCCTCGGCGAGCAGTGCCCTATCCCCGTGGTCAGAGCCGCCAGGGCCCTGGGGGAGCTGGCCGGCCCCGGTACGCTGGAGGTCCACGTGGACAACGAGATCGCCGTGCAGAACGTCACCCGCCTGGCCTCGGGAAAGGGCCTTCCGTCATCCTGCGAGAGGCTGGACGGACAGCACTTTGTGGTCCGGAT
>JAIEIQ010000350.1 GCA_029065305.1 Oscillospiraceae bacterium | reverse complement strand
GACCATGGGGGGCTTGATGTGCTCCTGGGCCCAGGGGTCCCAGTTGTAGATATGTACGTCGGTGCCGCAGATGGCGGTCTTGTGGATTTTGATAAGTACCTCGCCGGGGCCGGGCTCGGGAACGGGGACCTGCCGGAGCTCCAGACCGGGACCGGCGACGGGCTTGACCAGTGCGTCCATGAGCTGTGCCATAATTGTCCTCCTGATAAATACATTTATTGAGATTTGCGTTTCTCTGCTATGGACAGTATAGATCGCACATAAGCAAATGTCAATGGGGAAAATGCCAATAGAGGAGTAATGCGCACTGGTATTCCTAAGAGCAAATCCGGAGTACCCAACAATCTCTCTGCCAAGCTCAGCACACCAGCGTTCCCGTCTCCATGTCCTCCAAAAACTCGGGCTTCTGAAACCGTCGGGTGATGTCCTGGAGGGACCGCATGGGCCCGGTCAGGCGCTTGTCCTTGTGGCAGACCAGATAGAAGCTCCGGTTCCACTCCGACTCCGCGCTGCGGATGACGTGGATCTGCCCCGCCTTCGCCTCGTTCTCCACCAGCCGCGCCGACACCGCCGCGATGCACCCGTTGTACAGAATCGCGCTCTTGAAGGCGTCCAGGCAGGTGGCCTCCCAGGCGATGCGGCACTTCACCCGCCGCCGCTCCAGATACTCCTCAAACAGCCGCCGGGTGCCGCTCCCCTTCTCCCGCATGACGAAGTCCCAGTCCGCCAGCTCGCTGACGTGGATCTCCCTGCGGGAGGCCAGAGGGTGGTCCTTCGCCGCCGCCAGCACCAGAAAGTCGTCCACCACCGGCACCGCCGCCAGCTCCGGGCTGGTGATGATCCCCTCCACCAGCCCCACGTCCAGCTCCGAGGAGAGCAGCTTTCTCTCGATCACGCTGGTGTTGGCGACGCAGGCGTAGGTCCGCAGATCCGGGTGGAGCCGCTTGAGATCGTTGAGCACTGACGAGAGCAGGCAGGCCCCCACCGTGATCGTGGCCCCAATCCGCAGCAGCTCCGTCCGCTGGAGCTGGGCCATATTGGCCTCCAGCACGTCAAACTGGCTGAGGGTCTTTCGGGCGTAGGAGAGCAGCTGCTCCCCCGCCTCGGTGATGTACAGCTTTTTGCTCAGACGGTCGAACAGCGCCGTCTTGTAGTGGTCCTCCAGCTCCCGGACGGCCTGGCTGACGGTGGGCTGGGTGACAAAGCACCGCTCCGCCGCCGCCGACATCTTCCCCGTCTCCGCCACCGCCACAAAAATCCGCAGATGCCGTATGGTCATACACGCCCTCCTTGATAGATTTTACCTATATGTTTGATATAAAAATACCATTTTTCTAATAAGATTGCAAGTGCTATAATGGAGGGCAAGTGGAAAGCCGTTCCAGAAAAAATGATGAGGCAAGGAGAGACTGCTATGAAGGTTTTGATTCTCGGCGGCGTGGCCGCCGGCACCAAGGCTGCCGCCAAGCTCCTGCGGGAGGACCGGAGCTGCGAGGTTACGATTCTCACCAAGGGGAAGGATATCTCTTACGCCGGCTGCGGCCTGCCCTACTACGTGGGCGGCGTCATCCGGGAGAAGGGCGAGCTCATTGTCAACACTCCGGAGAAGTTCGCCAAGCTCACCGGGGCAAAGGTTCTCACCCGGACCGAGGCCGTGGCCGTGGACACCGCCGGGCACACCGTGACGGCAAAAAATCTGGCTACCGGCGAGACAGCCGCTTATCCCTATGACAAGCTGGTCATCGCCACCGGGGCCTCCCCATTTGTGCCGCCCATCGAGGGGCTGGATCTGCAAAACGTGTTTGTCATGCGCACCCCCGACGACGCCATCGCCCTGCGGGAGGCGGTGGAGGCCGGGGGCATCAAGCGGGCCGTGGTGGCCGGAGGCGGCTTCATCGGCCTGGAGGTGGCGGAGAATCTGGCCCTCCAGGGGGTGAAGGTCAGCGTCATCGACTTCGCCCCCCACGTGCTGCCCAACTTCCTGGACCCGGAGCTGAGCGAGTTCGTGGAGAACCGGATGGCCGAGGCCGGGGTTATGCCCATGACCGGCGTGTCCCTGGAGGGCGTCTCCGGCGAGGGCAGGGTGGAGAAGGTCCAGACCAGCAGGCGGGCCCTGAAGGCCGACGCGCTGGTGCTGGCTATCGGCATCCGGCCCAACACCGCCTTTTTGGAGGGTTCCGGCATCGAGATGGTCAAGGGCACCATCCTCACAGACCAGTATCTGCGCACCAACGTGCCCGACGTATACGCCGCCGGGGACTGCGCCATGGTGACAAACCGCCAGACCGGCAAGCCCGCCTGGTCCCCCATGGGCTCCACCGCCAATATCGCCGGGCGGATTCTGGCCCGGAACCTGGCCGGGGCGGAGATCGCCTATCCCGGCGTGCTGGGCACCGGCGTGGCCAAGCTGCCCGGGGGCATCTGCGCCGGCCGCACGGGCCTGACGGAGACCGCCGCCAGGGCGGAGGGCTATGATGTGGTGACGGCCCTCTCCGTGGTGGACGACAAGGCCCACTACTACCCCGGCGCGGGGAGCTTTATTGTCAAGCTCACCGCCGACCGCTCCAGCCGGAAGCTCCTGGGGGTCCAGGTCCTGGGCCCCGGCGCGGTGGACAAGGTGACGGACATCGGCGTCACCGCTGTCTCCCTGGGGGCGGCGGTGGACCAGCTGGCGTCTTTGGACTTCGCCTACGCGCCCCCCTTCTCCACGGCCATCCACCCCTTTGCCCACGCCGTCAACGTGCTCCTCAACAAGCTGGACGGCGGCATGGACTCCGTCACTCCGGCGGAGTTCGCCGCGGGGGCGGCGGAGGGACGGGAGATCATCGACTGCTCCCCCGCTCCCGCCCTGGAGGGGAAGAAATATCTGGAGCTGACCGCCATCGAGGGCGAGATCCCGGGGCTGGGGAAGGACGACCCGCTCCTGCTGGTCTGCGCCAAGGGCAAGCGGGCCTATCTCACCCAGAACCGCATGAAGTTCTACGGCTACACCAATACTAAGATCCTGGAGGGCGGAACCACCTTCAACGAGATCGAAACAGATGAATAACCATCAACCAATGAGGAGGAACAGCATATGGCAGCGTTAACAGTCAGCCCCATCGAGGAGAAGCGGGTCAAGGCTCTGGGCTTTCTGAGCAACAAGGGCACCGACAACTTCTCCGGCCGCATCATCACCGTCAACGGCAAAATCACCGCCGCCCAGCAGCAGCGCATCGCCGAAGCCGCGGAGAAGTTCGGCAACGTAAACATCACCTTCACCACCCGCCTGA
>JAIEIQ010000035.1 GCA_029065305.1 Oscillospiraceae bacterium | reverse complement strand
CCGCAGGGTCTCCCGGATGCCTGTGTCCGCGTACTTCATGGGGTTCTTCCTGCCCGGCTCCATGTTCAGCGGGAGCATAATGTGCAGAAGAGCGGAAACCTTGGTCCTGGTATCCTGAAAGCACAGTCCGATGCAGGAGCCCAGGGCGTAAGTGATGAGGATGCCGCTCTTCGCGATCTTCATATCCGCGATCCCTACCGTAATTTTCTCGTTCATTCCAGGACGCCCAGCTTCTTGAGCAGGAAATTCAGCGACCGGATATCCGGCGAGAGCAGCAGGTGGCAGGGAACCTGCTTGTTATCGCACAGGAAGTTGCCTCCAATCGTCATCAGATAGTCGCTCATGTTGCCGATCTCCGCCATGGGGACCGCCAGAATAGCCCCCTGCATATCCACCGCGAAGGCCGGAACCGTCAGGTCGATGGACACGCCGGACAGCCCCGACAGGGCGTTGATGAAGGCGGAGATGATGATGTTGCCCACCTCCACCAGCGTGGATTTGCCCAGCTCGTCCAGCTCCATGAAGTCCTTTACCTCCAGACGCAGCATGCTCTGGAGCACCAGGTTGATAAACTCCAGCTGCTGCACGGAGAGCATAATGCCGTTCATCTGGCCGCCCATCCGCACCAGCACGCCGGCGGTCACCGCCTCCGGCCCGCCGATCCACTCGATGGCCTCATTGTAGCCCATGATGCGCACCTCCGGCAGGGTAATGCGCACCTCCCGGCCCAGCATCGTGGACAGCGCCGTGGCCGCGTTGCCGGTGCCGATGCTGCCAATCTCCCGCAGGGTGTCGATCTCCAGATTGGTCAGCTCATCAAATCGCTTCAAGCCCATTCGCTCATCCGCCCCCCTTCTTGATTAGCCCCGCAGGCCGTTGATGGTGGTCTCAATCTCGTCGGAGGTGAGCACCATCTTCAGCGCGTAGCTGTACGCCCGCTGGGACTCAATGACCTTGATGAATTCCTGCGCCATGTCGGTGTTGCTCATCTCCAGCAGCCCCTGCTTGACCTGGCCGGTGCCCAGGTAGAGCTGGCCGTTGCGCTCGGTGGCCAGGAAGCGGGAGCTGTCCGCGTGCTGGAGCCCCTCCCGGATGGCGTAGTCAAACACCCCCAGCTCCAGGGGCGCCCCCCGGTTCTCGGGGTCAATGACGATAAAGTTCCCCTGGGGGTTGAGCACGCACCGGCCCTGGTTGTCGCTCAGCCGCCAGACCTCCGTGGGCTGGGGCTCCTCCCCGTCCTTCTCCGGCACCGCGTCCTCGGCGGGGGGGATGAAGAACTGGCTCATATAGAAGGACCCGTCCCGGGTGAAGGAGATCTCCTCGGTGGCTGGATCGTAGAGGGCGAAGAACCCGTCCCCGTCGATGGCGTAGTCGAAGTCCCGTCCGGTCTCCTTGTAGCCCCCGGAGGAGAAATCCACCGTAGCCTGGATCATCCGGGTGCCGGTGCCCTTGGGCAGGCGCTCTCCGTCGATGCCCGCCACGTTCCGGTTCATCAGCTCTCCGAAGGCCGCCCGCTCCGCCCGGAAGCCGCTGGTGTTCACGTTGGCGATGTTGTTGGCCTGTACGTTCATGCGCAGCTGCTGCTGGTAGGCGCCCACCGCCGCGCTGTAAAAGGACATATTCATGGGGCAATCACACCTTTCTCCCGGTCAGGGGGCCTTATAGTCTGCCGATATCTGTGGCGGTCTTGGTGAGCACCTGGTCGTAGATCTTGCTCAGCTGGGCCGCGCTCTGCAGGGCCCGCTGAGAGCTCATCATGAACACCATCTCCTGAACCATGTTGCTGTTGGAGCGCTCCACCATCTTGTGGTGGATCTTGTAGTTCTCGCTGATCGCGGCCCCCTGGCCCACAAAGAGCCCCCGCTCGTTGCGCTCCAGGGCCCCGTTGTCCTGGAAGGCGTAGATCCCCAGGGTGCCCAGGTAGCTGCTGCCGTTCACGCTGTACAGCGCGCCGTCGGGGTCCGCCTTGATCTTGTCCGTGGGCAGCTGAATGGGCTGGCCCTGGTTATCCAGTACACGGCCCTGGCCGCCCAGGCAGAGGTAGCCCTCCTCGTCCAGGGTAAAGCTGCCCTGCCGGGTGTAGCCCACCTGTCCGTTCAGCTCAATGGCGAAAAAGCCGTCCCCCTCGATGGCGAAGTCCAGGGGCAGCGTGGTCTCCTCCAGGGAGCCCTGGGTGTAGTCGGTGTAGAGCTCGCTGGGGGCCAGTATGTAGCTCTCCTGTCCCAGCTCCTGTGGGGCCGACTTGTCCTTATTGCCGATCCGGCTCATCAGCACGTTCTGGAAGGTGCTGTCGGTGTAGCGGTCCGCCTTGTAGCCGGCGGTGGAGACGTTGACCATGTTGTTGGACACAACATCCAGCCGCCTCCCCTGGCTGAGCATAGCGGAGGTGAGTTGATAAAAGCCTTTGACCATGAAAACCTGCTCCTCTCTCGACGGCGGGGGCCTAGCGCTCCCCGTTCATGTATCGCTTCATATACAGCTTCAGCTTCTGGATAGCCCGGGAGTGAATCTGGGAGATGCGGGGCTCGCTGACCTCCATCACCTGGGCGATCTCCTTCATGCTGAGGTTTTTCTTGTAGTACAGGCTCACCACCAGCTGCTCGTTCTCCCGCAGGGAGGTGATCCCCTCGGCCAAGGTGTCCAGCAGCTCCTGGCGCAGGAGGGAGTCCTCCGGCCTGCTGGCGGAGGCGCTGTCCACCACGTCCACGCCCCCCTGGTCCCGGTCCTCGAAGACCGCGTCCAGAGAGAGGATGTTGCACAGCGAGGAGTTGGCCAGATCCTCCTGGTACTGCTCCGGGGAAACCCCCAGCCGCCCGGCGATCTCCTCGTCGGTGGGGTAGCGCCCCAGCTCCGCGTAGAGCTCCGCGCCGGCCTGCTCAATCTCCCGGGCCTTCCGCCGCACGCTGCGGGGGACCCAGTCCTGCCGGCGGGCCAGGTCGATGACCGCCCCCCGGATGCGCTTGGAGACGAAGGTTTCAAACTTGATGCCCTTGTCGGGGTCGAACTTGTCCACGGACCCCACCAGGGCCAGAACGCCCTCATTGATGATGTCGTCCACCTGGGCAAAGCCGCTGTAGACCCCCCGGACCTGGAGGGCGATGGACTTGACAAGGCCCACGTACCGGAGCACCAGGGGCCACTTGAGCTCCTGACATCCGGTGCTCTTGTAGAGCAGCAGCAGGTCCTCCTTGCTCATCCCGTCCAGCTCGGCCTGGGTGTAGCCCAGCTCCACCTCCGCCGCCCGCTGCGCCCCGCTCATACCGCCGCCGCCTTTCTCGGCCCGGTCTGGGCCAGGGTGACGTTGCCCAGAGACTGGATCTGCACGTCACTGGTGATCTCGTTAAAGGAGAGCACATAGAGATTGGGGTAGAACTGGGAGAGCATCCGGCTCAGATAGATGCGGATGACCTGACTGGTGAGCACAATGGGGGTCTGACTGAGATCGTTGAACTTCTTGATAAACTCGGCCAGCTGGGTGACAATCTGCTGCATAAGGTCGGGACCCATTGCCAGGTAGATGCCCTGCTCGTTTTTGCTCAGGGAGGAGATCACCCGCTTCTCCACCTCCGCGTCCAAGGTGACCACCCGCAGCTGCCCGTGCTCGCAGAAGCGGCGGGTGATGGTGCGGGCCAGGGCGGCGCGGATGTTCTCCGTAACCATATCCAGGTCCTTGGTGGTAGCCATGGCGTCGATACAGGTCTCCAGAATGGTGCCCAGGTCCCGGATGGGAACCCCCTCCTTGAGGAGGCCCCGGAGAATCCGCTCCAGGGCGGCGTAGCTGAGCAGGTTGGGGATGGCCTCCTCCACCACCTCGGGGGCGGTGCGCTTGAGGTTCTCCACCAGCTGGATCACCTCCGTCCGGCCCAGCAGCTCGTGGGCGTGGGTGCGGATGACCTCGCTCAGATGGGTCTGCATGACGGACAGGGGGTCGATGACGGTGTAGCCGTAGATTTCCGCCATCTCCTTGTTCTCCGGGAGAATCCACCGGGAGGGGATGCCGTAGGCCGGCTCCACCGTCTCAATGCCGTCGATCTCCCCGGTGGGGCTGCTGGGCTCCAGGGCCAGGTAGTAGTCCACCAGGATCTCGCCCCGGGCCACCTCCTCGCCCTTGATCTTCACCACATATTGGTTGGTGCCCAGGGCGGAGGAGTCGTGGAAGCGGATGGAGGGGATGACGAAGCCCATATCCTGGGCGTACTGCCGGCGGAAGAGGGCGTTGCGACCGATGAGCTTGCCGCCGCTGCTCTCATCCACCATGGGGATGAGGCTGTACCCGAACTCCATCTCAATGGGGTCCACGGTCAGCAGGGTGTAGACATTGTTGATATCCTTGTAGAAGTCCGCCTCGCTGGGCTGGGCCGGAGCCTCCTCCACCGGGGCCGCTGCGGCCTCGGCGACAGCCTCCGCCTCCTGCCGGTTGAGCCGGCGGAGCATGGTCCAGCCGCCCACGCTGAGCCCCGCGCCCACAATCAGCAGGGGCACATGGGGCGTTCCGGGGACCAGGCCCAGCAGCAGTACGATGACGCCGCCGCTGGTGATGGCCCGGGGCTGGTTGGCGAACTGGGTGATAACGTCCTTGTTCAGACTGCCGTCGGACACGGACCGGGTGACGATCATGCCCGTGGCGGTGGAGATCATCACAGCCGGCAGCTGGGAGACCAGCCCGTCACCGATGGTGGCGATGGAGTATGTCTGAATGGCGGTGCTGAAGTCCATGCCTCCCATGGTGACGCCCAGAATCAGACCGCCGATGATGTTGATGGCGGTGATGATCAGGCCCATGATGGAGTCGCCCTTGACGATCTTGGTGGCGCCGTCCATGGCGCCGTAGAAATCGGCGTCCTTCTGGATCTTGGCCCGGCGCTCCCGTGCCTGCTGCTCATCGATGAGCCCAGAGCTCAGGTCCGCGTCAATGGCCATCTGCTTGCCGGGCATAGCGTCCAGCGTGAAGCGGGCCGCCACCTCCGACACGCGCTCCGCGCCCTTGGTGATAACGATGAACTGCACCAGCACGATGATAAAGAAGATGATAACGCCGAGAACAATGTTTCCCTGGGTGATCAGCTCGCCGAAGGCCTTGATGACCATGCTGTCGCCGCCGGCCCGGCCCAGAATCTGCCGGGTGGTGGACACGTTCAGTCCCAAACGGAACAGGGTGGTGATCAGCAGCAGGGATGGGAAAATCGAAAATTCCTGGGCATCCGAGATGGTCATGGTGATCATCAAAATCAGAATTGACAGCGAGATGTTGATGATCAGCAGGATGTCCAGCAGAAACGGGGGAATCGGCAGAACAAGAAACAGGACAACGATAACCACCAGAAGTGCTATGCTGTTTTGGAAAATACGCTTCATGGGCTCCGTCCTTTCCTGAAATAACGCCCGTCAGGGCGGGATAGGCGTACTTTATGGGGAATCCTTCTGCTGGTCCAGCTTGAGCACGTAGACCAGCACCTCGGCCACGGGGCCGTAGAACTCCTGGGGAATCTGGCGGTCCAGGTCCGCATGGGCGTAGAGGGCCCGGGCCAGGGGGACGTTCTCCACCACGGCCACGCCGTTCTCCTCCGCCACCTTGGCGATGCGCTGGGCCAGCTCATCCACGCCCTTGGCCACCACAACGGGGGCGTCGTCCCGCTCCGGCTTGTAGCGCAGGGCTACGGCGAAGTGGGTGGGGTTTCGGATGACCACGTCCGCGCCGGGCACCTGCTGCATCATGCGCTGCTGGGCCCGCCGGCGCTGGATCTCCTTGATCTTTCCCTTGACCTGGGGGTCGCCCTCCAGCTGTTTGTACTCCTCCTTGATCTCCTGTTTGGACATCTTCAGCTGCCGCTCGTAGTCCCACCACTGGTAGAGGTAGTCCGCGAAGGCCAGCACCGTGAAGGCCACGGCCACCTGAATAATCAAGGTGATGATATCGTCAAAGAGGATGGCGCAGGACTGCCGCAGCTCCATATCCAGAAACCGGGAGAAGCCCCCGGCTACTTGCTGGAAGTAGCGGTAAATCAGGTAGAGCAGAATCGTGATTTTCAGAATGCCCTTGAAGGCCTCGATCACGCTGCGCAGGGAGAACAGCCGCTTAAATCCCTGGAGGGGGTTGAGCCGGCTGAATTTCGGCTTGAGTGACTCGCCCGTGACCAGCATCCTGGTCTGGGCAAAGGTGGCCGCGATGGCCAGCACCGCCGTGACGGCCAGAAAGGGACCAGCCACGATAATCACGGTGACAATACATCGGGTAAAGTAAGTCCGCAGCAGCTCGGGTACCGGGACATTTTGCAGGTTCGCGACATAGCCGAAGGCAGTGGAGAAGAGGTTTCCCGCCTGCTCCACGACGACGCCGCTCATCAGCTGGAGCATCGCCAGCGTGCCCAGGAGGGTGGCCACGGCCACCGCGTCCTTGCTCATCATGACGTTGCCCTTTTTTCGTTCGTCTCTTCGCTTTTTTGGGGTTGCTTTTTCGGTCTTGGAATCACCGGCCCCCGCTCATCCCCCCTTTACCGGCCAAAGTCCTCCGCACCGCCCCTATCCCGCCA
>JAIEIQ010000349.1 GCA_029065305.1 Oscillospiraceae bacterium | reverse complement strand
ACGGGGAGAGCGAGCCGGAGGACGGATCCGCCCATCCCGAGACAATTCCATAGAGCTGGAGGCGCTGCCTGCGGGCAGCGCCTCTTTCGCAGGGTCTGATGTCCCCCGGGAAGCAAAAATTTTCGAGGTTTTCACTTGCGCCGTATGGGAATACATGCTACAATAAATGGGAAGTTTTACCCTGCCTGCGGCGGGGTAAGACAAATTTTTGTGTCCCCAAAAACAAAAGGAAAAGAGGAAGCAGACCATGAAGAAGAATGTCCTATCCCTCGCGCTGGCCCTGGCCCTGAGCCTGGGTATGTTTACTATGGGTGCGTTAGCCGCCAGCGGCACCCGGACCCTGGAGGTCACCTACAAGGACATCAAGCTGGTCATTGACGGCCAGGAGATCGTCCCCAAGGACGCCGCCGGCAATGTAGTGGAGCCCTTCCAGGCCAACGGCACCACCTATCTGCCCGTCCGCGCCATCGGCGAGGCTCTGGGCAAGGAGGTCTCCTGGGACGGCAGCACCAACACTGTCTATGTGGGACAGGCTGCGGCGGCAGCGCTGCCCTATCAGGTGAACGGCGCGGACCTCTATGACGGGAGCAAGGCGGACGCCTCTTTCTCTGTGGCCGGAAAGACATATAAGGCAGGCGTGGTGCTCCGGAGCTACAGCAGCTTGAGTTCCTGGCATGGCGATTTCTATGACGGCAGCGCCATCTGGAATACCGAGGGCTCTCAGAGCATGACCTTCAGCGTCGGCCATGTGGGCAGCCGCCAGCGCAACGCGAAGCTGTATGTGGCTTTGGACGGCGTTTCCGCCGGGGAGTACGACCTGACCTGGGACGGTGCGCCCCAGACCATTACAGTCCCCCTCAACGGCGCGGCCAACCTGAAGCTGACTCTGGTGGCGGACACGGTCCAGGACAACAGGAACGACGCCAACTATGAATCCTACGGCATTTACGACATCAAGCTCTCCTGAATTTCCGAAGACCGCCGGCCCCTGCAGGGACCGGCGGTCTCTTCCTCTTTTGCCTTATTCCTGGACGAACCGCAGCTCCGGAGAGAGGATTTGCAGCGTTTTATAGAGGAGGAAATCCTCCTCCACGCCCCCCGCCGCCATGAGCAGCAGGGGCTTGTACAGGGGCGCGGCGGCGGCCTGGGCCAGCTTGCCGTACACATAGGGCACCCCCGGCGTCTCCGTCTGCCGCAGGAGCAGGCCGTCCCTGTCCAGAATCAGCTTCAGCGTCCGGGTGCAGGGCGTCTCCAGGAACTCCAGCCGGACTACGAATACCGGCCGCTCCTCCTCGTCGTGGGTGAACCGGCCCAGCACCGCGGTCTGGTAGCAGTCCCCCCGAAAGCGGAGCTCCGTGATCACCGGCTGTCCCAGTCCCACCGGGAAGCGGTGAACCGCGTCCCGCTCCCGGTAGAGGAGCTCCGGCAGTCCGCCCCGGACGCTGACGGCGATGGAGGTGATCCCGGCGGTGTAGTTGTTGTGGAGGGCCTGGAGGGCCAGGGGCAGCAGGCCCGTGGAGGGGGCCCGCTGGTCGCGGACGGCAAAGCTCCGGTGCAGGAAGGGGTCCCCCAGCGGGCCGATGGCCTCCCGGGGGCGGCTGTAGTCGGAGAGCCGCCGGACCGTCTCCTCCAGCCCGGAGAGCGCCGCCGGGTCCTCCGGCAGGCTGGCGGGGAAGGCCCCGCCGAAGTACCGGCTGACGATCTCGAAGTAGCGGCTCTCCTGAAAGTCCGTGTCCTCCCCGGCGTTGGTGACTACGAGGATCCCGTTGTCCCGGAACCCCAGGACGTTCTGCCCCAGCATCCCGTTGAACAGGAAGGTGTTCTCCCGCCGCCCCACCCAGATCTGATAGCCGTAGTTGTAGTCCCCGCAGGTCTCCGGCGCCTGGGCGTGGGGGGAGGCGGCGCGCTGGATATAGTCCCGGGAGATCAGCCGCTGTCCCCGCCACAGGCCCCCGTCCAGCACCAGCTGGCCCAGCTTGGCCATATCCTCGGGCCGGATATACAGGCCCCAGCCCCCCTTCTCAATGCCCATGGGGCAGGTCTCCCAGAGAACATCGGTGATGCCCATGGGGGTGAACAGCCTCTCCTCCAGGAAGTCCATCAGGCTTCCGCCGGTTTTCCGGCGGACAATGGCGGAGAGCATATAGGTGTTGAGGCTGCTGTAGGCAAACTCCCCGCCGGGCTCGCCCCTGGTGGAGGCGGAGAGGAACCGGCGGACCCAGTCGGCCTCCGTCAGAGCCTCGGCCTCGGTGAAGAGGACCCCGGAGCGCATGGTCAGCAGGTCCTCCACCGTCAAATCCTTCAGCCGCCGTCTGGCGGCGGGAGGGCACAGGTCCTCGAAGATATCCGCCGCCTTCTCCTCCAGGGAGAGGAGGCCGTCGTCCTCCAGCAGGCCAATAGCCAGGGAGACCACGCTCTTGCAGGCGGAGAAGGTGTACTTGGGGGCGTCCAGCCACTGGCCCCGGAGGGCGGCGGCGCACAAGAGGCTCCCGTTCCGCAGGATCAGGACGCTGTGCAGGGCCACGGTCCGCTCCAGCTCCTCCAGAAAGCGCTGGATATGGCCGGAGGGGATGCCTTGGGACTCCGGGGCGCACCGCGGAAAGGGCTGCTCCGCCGGCCGGAGGGGCAGAGGCTTTTTCTCCCCGGCCGGGGGCAGGAAGGGCTCCGTGGAGGAGCGGGTGTCCAGAATACGGGTGAGGAGCTGGAAGGTCTTGCTGGCGGTGGAGAGGTTCATAGCGTGTCCCCCTTGCAGGTTTTCCCCATTTTACCACCCGGGGGACTGGGATGCAAGGGACATTTGGGGGCGGATGGGCAGAAAAAGGCGGCCCCGGAGGGGATAAGAATTCATAAAAAGTTAAAGGACAGACAAACCGCAGGGTTTGTCCGTCCCTTTCCGTGCTGTATAACCTACTATGACACTTCCAGGAAAAGTGTCGGTGGAAGTCAATGTAACAATGTCCGTCATCAGGTCATCAGACCAATTTGTTTTTTTCGCCCCAGACGCACAATTGATCTAAAACATCCATCAGGGATTTTCCCCGATCACTGAGACTGTATTCCACCTTTGGCGGGATTTGCGGATACTCCGTTCTTATGATCAATCGATCTGACTCCAGCTCTTTTAAATTTGTGCTGAGCGTTTTGTCAGATATATTTTTCAAATACCGTTTCAACTCGTTGAATCGCACTGCCTTATACTCCATAAGGCAGTAGAGAATAACCATCTTGTGCTTGCCGGATATGAGGGACATTGTATAGCTGAATCCGGTATCCTCAAAATTCGCATTCTCGATGAAGCGCGTTATCATGGTTAACTATCCTTTCAGATAGTACCTGTCTAAAATGACAGTACTTGAATTATTTGCGGCTGACGCTATAATGATACACAGGATAGTTGATCCTGTCAATCCTATTGTGTAAAAAGTGAGGTAGTTACGATGAGAACAAAGCTGAATATCACCGAGGGCATTTTCCCGATGCCCGTCCTGATGGTTGCCACCTATAACGAAGATGGCAGTGTCAATGTGATGAACGCTGCTTGGGGCACCATGCAGGAGCGGGGAACCGTGGCTCTCAATTTGACCGAGACCCATAAAACTGTGAAAAATATCAAGGCACGAGGCGCCTTCACTGTCAGCATAGCCGATGCCCCTCATGTTGCAGAGGCGGACTATTTCGGTGTTGAATCCGGAAATAGAGCTTCTGACAAATTTGCGCGCAGCGGGCTTACTGCCAGCAAAGCTGAAACGGTGGATGCTCCTGTCATAAACGAGTTTCCACTGTGCCTCGAATGTGAGTTTGTTGAATATCAGGATAATGAGTACGGCTGTGGAGTGATTGGAAAGGTTGTCAATATCACCGCAGACGAACGTGTTATGGTAGACGGCAGGGTCGATATGTCGCTGGTAAACGCCATCGCCTTTGATCCGTACACCCATGGATATTACAAGGTAACCGAACGTGTTGGGGAAGCATTCAAAACTGGTCTGAAGCTGAAAAAATAAAGTGACGCCCGCTGAAAAGTAAACTCTTCTCAGCGGGCGCTAACTTCCCTGCGGAAGCCGGCCTGAAAGGGGGCCGCCTCTCCTTATGCCATTTTCGACTTGATATCGCTGAGCCGGTTGAGGGCCTCCAGGAGGGTCTCGTCCTTCTTGGCGAAGTGGACCCGGACGATATCCCGGACATCCTCCCGGAAGAAGGACGTCCCCGGCACGCAGGCCACGCCCACCTTGTGGGCCATCTGCTCGCAGAAGTCCACGTCTGTCTGGCCGGGCTTCAGATAAGGGCCGATGTTGGCCAGGACAAAATAGGCGCCCTGGGGGTCGGTGAAGGGAATGCCGATATTTTTGAGGCCGTCGGTGAAGAGCTTTTTCATGTGGGCGTAATGGGCCCCGAACTCCTCGTAATAGCTGTCCGGCATCTCCAGACCCACCACCGCCGCCTCCATCAGGGGCGAGGGGGAGCCCACAGCGTTGAAGTCGTGGTACTGCTTGATCCGGTCCATGATCTCCGGACAGGCGATGGCGTAGCCCAGCCGCCAGCCGGTGATGGAGTAGGTCTTGGACAGGCTGGAGCAGCTCACGGTCCGCTCCCACATGCCGGGGAGGGTGCTCATATAGGTGTGCTTGTGCCCCTCGTAGATGATGTGCTCATAGACCTCGTCCATAATGGCGTACACGTCGTACTTGATGCACAGATCCGCGATGAGCTTGAGCTCGTCGTAGGTGAACACCTTGCCGCTGGGGTTGGAGGGGTTGCAGATGAGAATGGCCTTGGCCCCCTGGCGGAAGGCATCCTCCAGCACCTCCGGGTCAAAATGGAAGGTGGGGGGGACCAGGGGCACGAAGATGGGCTCGCAGTCGGCCATAATGGTCTGGGCGTGGTAGTTCTCAAAGTAGGGGGAAAACATGATGATCTTGTCCCCGGGGTTGGTCAGGGCGAAGATGGTGTCCACCATGGCCTCCGTGGAGCCGATGGTCACGACAATATTCGTGTTGGGATCCAGGTCCAGGCCCATAAACCGGCCGCACTTCTTCGCCAGCGCCGCCCGGAAGTTGGGCGCGCCCATGGTGATGGGGTACTGGTGGGGGCCCTCCTGGCTGACCTCCTTGAGCCGGTCCAGCATGGCCTGGGGCGGGTCAAAATCGGGGAAGCCCTGGGCCAGATTGATGGCCCCGCAGTCTAGGGCGATGCGGGTCATCCGGCGGATGACGGAGTCGGTGAAGAGCCGGTTCTTTCTGCTCATTTCCTGCATGGCAATATCAGTCCTTTTTTGAATTCTTGTGATGGGGTTCCGGGGCGGATCAGGCCAGATTGGTCAGCACACTGTCCAGCTTTTCCGGGTCGTCCACCCGGAAGACCATATAGGCCAGGCCGTTGCGCTGGCCCAGAACGGAGTACATATACTCGATGTCGATGTCCGCCCCGGCGATAGCTCCCAGGACGGCGTTCAGCCCGCCGGGCCTGTCGGGGACGGGGGACTGGACCACTGGGGTCTCCCGGACCAGGAAGCCCTGCTCCCGCAGGAGCCTCGCCGCCTTCATGGGGGTGTCCACAATCAGGCGCAGGACCCCGTAGTCCGCCGTCTCCGCGATGTTCAGGGCCTGCATATCGATATGGTGCTGGGCCAGCAGCTCTGTCACGCCGCTCAGCTGGCCCGGACGGTTCTCCAGGAACACGGAGAGCTGTTGAATGATCATATCCTCTTCTCCTCTCTTTTCCTTCCTCAAATCTTCCGCTTGTCGATGACCCGCACCGCCTTGCCCTCGCTGCGGGCGATGGACTTGGGGGCCACCAGCCGGACCCTGGCGTAGATGCCCAGCATGGCCTTCAGCGCGGACACCAGATTCTTCTCCATATCGGTGATCCGGCCCAGGCTGTCGGAGAAGATCTCCGGCGTCATCTCCACCATGACCTCCAGGGTGTCGGAGTTGTTGATCCGGTCCACGATGATCTGATAGTTGGCGGGATAACCCTGCTCCAGCAGGACCGTCTCAATCTGGGACGGGAACACGTTGACGCCCTTGACAATGAGCATATCGTCGCTGCGGCCCATGGGCTTGCACATCTTCACATGGGTGCGGCCGCAGGAGCACTTCTTCCGGGTGAGCACGCAGATATCCCGCGTCCGGTAGCGCAGCAGGGGGAACGCCTCCTTGGTGATGGAGGTGAACACCAGCTCCCCCTTGGTCCCCTCGGGCAGGACCTCCCCGGTGTCGGGGTCGATGATCTCGGCAATGAAGTGGTCCTCGTTGATGTGCATCCCGGTCTGCTCCGAGCACTCGAAGGCCACGCCCGGGCCGCTTGTCTCCGTCAGGCCGTAGATATCGTAGGCCTTGATGCCCAGCTTCTCCTCGATATCCCGGCGCATCTCCTCGCTCCAGGCCTCTGCCCCGAAGATGCCGGCCTTGAGCTTGATCTGGTCCCGGATGCCCCGCTCATGGATGCTCTCCGCCAGATAGGCGGCGTAGGAGGGGGTGCAGCAGAGGATGGTGGAGCCCAGGTCCACCATGAACTGGAGCTGCCGGTCCGTGTTGCCGGAGGACATGGGCAGGGTCAGGCACCCCACCCTGTGGCTGCCGCCGTTGAGGCCGGGGCCCCCGGTGAAGAGGCCGTAGCCGTAGCTGACGTGGCACACGTCCCCCTTGCTCCCTCCTGCGGCCACGATGGCCCGGGCGCAGCAGTCCTCCCACAAATCCAGGTCGTGCTGGGTGTAGAAGGCCACCACCCGCCGTCCGGTGGTGCCGGAGGTGGACTGGATGCGCACGCACTCGTCCAGGGGCTTGGCCAGCAGGCCGTAGGGGTAGGCGTCCCGGAGATCGTCCTTGGTGAGGAAGGGCAGCTTGCGGAGGTCCTCCACGCTCTGGATATCGCCGGGGGTGAGGCCCTTCTCCTCCATCTTCCTGCGGTAGTAGGGCACGTTGTCCCAGACGTGCTGGACCTGCCTGACCAGGCGCTCATTCTGCCAGGCCAGGATCTGCTCCCGGGAGGCGGTTTCGATTTCAGGTTGGTAGTAACGCTCCATTGGGGTTCTCCTTGTGTTGTATAGGTTAAGGCCCTCGGCCATGAATTTTTCTGTATATTTTATCACTTTAGGCGGGTAAAGTCAACGGTGGATTTACGGAAACACCGCCGTTGACAGGGAACAGCGCATATTGTATAATTACCTTGTAGGAATATGGAACTGCGGAGGAAAGGGGGATTTTTTGCATGAGCGATCTGTCCTGGCTGAAACGGTCCTTTGATCCACGGCTGAGGTATGTGCTGGGCCTGCCGTTCTGGTTTCTGATAATACTGGTGTTTTTTGAGGTGGTCCCCATCCCGGAGCTTCCGGAGGGGTGGAGGAACCCGGCCCAGATGGTGCTGCTTCTTACCCTGGGTTTCGTCTGTCTGTGTGTCTACGTCACTAAAAAAGATCGGAAGCACTCCTTTATCCGTGGAATCGGCTGGAACGCCGCCGGCGGAATTGCCGGCTGTCTGGTTTCCGCCGCTGTGCTGCGGGAGATGTTCCCTCTTTGGACAGCGGGGATTCTGGCACTCTGCTCCGCCTATCATTTTCTGACCGAGTGGCGGGAGCGGGATTTGGAAGAAGAATAAAACGGAAACTCCGGCGGAGGGCGGTCCCTCCGCCGGAGTTTTTTTGCCTCTCAGCAGTCCCGTCCCAGAGCAAACGCCCTCTTGTTCAGCTCCAGGAACTTAGGCGGCACGCTCTTCTCCAGGGCGTCCATCCACTCCGCCTCGGTGAAGTCGAACCACTTGGAGAGCCTTCCCAGGAGCACGATGTTCACCGCCTTGCTGCTCCCGGCCTCCTCGGCCAGCTTCAGCGCGTCGATGGCGTCCAGGTCAATCCCCAGAGCCTTGATTTTCTCAGCAAGCTTCTCCGGATACGCCGCCGCGCCGGTGATCACCGGCATGGGGTTGATCTGCTGGGTGTTGGCGATCATCCGCCCGCCGGGCTTGAGGTACTCCGTCCACCGCGCGGCCTCCAGCAGCTCGAAGGACAATATCACATCCGCCTGCCCCTTGTCCACAATGGGGGCGTAGACCTTCTCCCCCCAGCGGACGTAGGTGACGACGCTGCCGCCCCGCTGGCTCATGCCGTGGACCTCGCTGACCTTCACATCGAAGCCCTTGCCCAGCAGCAGGCGGCCCAGCAGCTTGCTGGCCAGGAG
>JAIEIQ010000348.1 GCA_029065305.1 Oscillospiraceae bacterium | reverse complement strand
TGAAGGCGGAGGCGGTGTCAAAGATGGGGAATCCCAAAATGATAAAGGGCACGATAAAGGAGATCATGGCGTAGAGCTTGAACAGCCCCGTCACCGACACCGTGGCCAGCATGTAGCCCAGGAAGGTTGCCCCGGTATCCCCCATAAAGATCTTAGCCGGGTTCCGGTTGTAGGGGATAAATCCCACGCAGGCCCCCACCAGAGCCGCGCACAGCACCGCCATCTCCAGATTCTCCATGAGCAGGGCGATGATGAGCATGGTCAGGGCGGCGATGGTGGACACGCCGTCGGCCAAACCGTCCAGACCGTCAATGAGGTTGACGGAGTTGGTGACGGCCACAATCCAGATAACCGTGATAGGCACCGCCATCAGGCCAAAGTTCCAGTAGTCCCCGCCGATGAAGGGCAGAGGGTTGGCAATGGTCTGGATCACCACCCCGTGCCAGATAGCAATGAGAGCCGCCACAATCTGTAAAATAAACTTGATCCCGGCCCCCAGAGGGTGGGAGTCGTCCACCACCCCTACCCCCACAATGAGGCAGGAGCCCAGCAGAATCCCCTGGAGCTGCTTGTCCACCTGGGCGAAAAACAGGGCGGAAACCACAAAGCCGATAAAAATCGCCAGTCCCCCCAGCCGGGGGATGGGGTGGTCGTGCATCCGGCGCTTGTCCTTGGGCACGTCCACCGCGCCAATCTTCACCGCCAGCTTCTTCACCAGGGGCGTCAGGGCGAAGCTCAGTCCCATGGACATCGCCAGGGCCAGAATCACAGGCAGAACGCTGGTCCGGTCAAACATTTCGTTCATTTTCCCGTCCGCCTCCACTTATCTGGCTATAAAGCCGATCTTCTTGTAAACTTTGCGCAGGGTCTTCTCCGCCACATAGGACGCCTTCTCCGCGCCCGCGCGGTACACACTCTCTAGATACGCCTTGTCCGCAAGCAGGCGGTTGGTCTCCTCCTGGATGGGCCGCAGCACTTCCACCACGGCCTCCCCCACTGCGGGCTTGAGCTTGCCGTAGCCCATTCCCTCAAATTCCTTTTCAATGTCCTCGTAGCTCTTGCCGGCAGCGGCGGCGTAGATCTGCATGAGGTTGGACACGCCGGGCTTCTCGGCGGGGGCGTAGCGGACGCAGCGCTCCGTGTCGCTGTCGGTGACGGCCCGCTTGAACTTGCGCATGATATCCTCGGGCTTGTCCGAGAGAGTGACACAGCCCTCCAGGTTGGACTTGCTCATCTTGGAGGCAGGGTCATTCAGGCTCATGATCCGGGCTCCCACCTTGGCGATATAGGGCTCCGGGATCTTGAAAACCTCGCCATAGATGCCGTTGAATCGCTCGGCAATATCCCGGCAGATCTCCACGTGCTGCTTCTGATCCTCCCCCACCGGCACATAGTCCGGCTGGTAGAGCAGGATATCCGCCGCCATGAGGGCCGGGTAGGTAAAGAGGCCGGCGTTGATGTTGTCCTTATGCTTGGCGGCCTTGTCCTTGAACTGGGTCATGCGGCTGAGCTCACCGAACATGGTGTAGCAGTCCAGCACCCAGCCCAGCTGGGCGTGGGCAGGAACGTGGGACTGGATGAAGATGGTGCACTTGTCCGGGTCCAGGCCGCAGGCGATATACTGGGCCACCTGGGTGAGCACCCGGCGGCGCAGGGCGGCGGGGTCCTGACGCACAGTGATGGTGTGAAGGTCCGCCATGAAGAAGTAGCAGTCGTACTCCTCAATCATCTCCGGCCAGTGGCGCAGGGGGCCCAGATAATTGCCCAGGTGCAGCTCCCCGCTGGGCTGGATGCCGGAGAGCATTGTTTTTTTCTCTTCCATGGTGAAAATGGCTCCTTTACCAGTTCTTATCAAACGATAGCCCCCATTGTAACACAATCAAATCCGGTTGACAACCGGGTTTGCAAATTCGATACATGAAGAATTCTTTTTCCTATTCAGGCCCTCTCCCCCGTCACCTGTCCAGCGCCTCAAACACCCGCGCCGCAATCTTCGCCGACTGGGCGGCGTCCTTGGCGTAGAAGTCCGCGCCGATCTGGTCGGCAAACGCCTGCGTCACCACTGCGCCGCCCACCATGACCTTGCAGGGGGCCCCAGCCTCCCGCAGGGCCCGTATGGTGACGGCGATGTTCTGAGCCGTGGTGGTCATCAGGGACGAGAGCCCCACCAGAGGCACCCCCGTCTCCAGTGCCGCCTTCACCACCGCCTCCGGAGGAACATCCCGCCCCAGGTCAATGACCCGGTAGCCGTAGTTCTCCAGAAGCATCCGCACAATATTCTTCCCGATATCGTGGACATCATTTTTCACGGTGGCCAGCAGAATGGTCCCCTTCTCCCCCGTGCCCTCCGGCAGGCGGGCGCGGACCACCCCAAAGGCGGCTTTTACCGCCTCGGCAGAGGCCATCAGCTGGGGCAGAAACAGGGTTCCCTCCTCATACCGCTCCCCCACGGTATCCAGCGCCGGGATGATATGCCCGCTGATGATCTCCAGCGGCGTCAGCTTGTCCAGCAGAGCCTCGGTGACGGCGGGGACATCGGCCTTCCGGCCTGTGACAATCAGTGTCTCCAGGAGATCGTCCGAAGCCTCCGGCTCCGGCATCCGGGGCGCGTCCGCGCCGCCCGGAACCTGGTGTCTGGCGATAAATGCCTGGCATCCGGCGTCCTCCCCGGTGAGCACCCGCGCCGCGTCCAGCACATCCCGGATACGGGGGGAGCCGGTGTTGACGATGGGCACATTGAGCCCCGCCCCCAGGCAGGCGGACAAAAAGGCGCAGTTGAGGGCGTCCCGGCCCGGCAGGCCGTGGCTGACATTGGACACCCCCAGGATGGTCTTGTACCCCGCCCGGCGAACCAGCCGGATAGCCTCCGGGGCCGTCATGGCCGCGCTCTGGCTCACCGACGCGGCCATCGCCAGGCAGTCAATGAAGATGTCCTCCCGGCGCACCCCCGCCGCCTCCGCCGCCCGGGCAATCCGGAGGGCGGTCTCCGCGCGCCTCTCCGGGCTGTCGCTGATGCCGTTTTCGTCCAGGGCCAGGACAACAAGCCCTGTGCCGTATTTCGCCGCCAGGGGCAGCATAGCGTCCAGACTCTCCGGGGAGCCGTTGACGGAGTTCAGAACCGGCCGACCCCGGCAGATCCGCAGGGCCTTCTCCAGGGCGGCGGGATCGGAGCAGTCGATGACCAGAGGCAGGGCGGAGACCTCCTGAATCGCCAGCACCAGGCGGGGCAGGGCCTCCCCCTCGTCAATGTCCGGCAGTCCGGCGTTTACCACCAGCAGATCCGCCCCCTCCTCCCGCTGGTCAATGGCGGCCTCGGAGGCGTAGCCCCACTCCTTCCTGTAGAGGGCCTGCCGCATTGGGGGACGGCCCGTGGGGTTGATGCGCTCCCCCACCGAGGCGATGGAGCGACCTGTCAGCTCCCGGACCCCCTGCCAGCCGCACAGGCGGCAGACTCCGTCCGGCGACCGCTTCCCGGCGGGCTTGCGCCCGTCCAGCAGCCGCCGCAGTGCGCGGATATGGTCCGGGGTGGTGCCGCAGCAGCCCCCCAGGATAGCGGCGCCGTCGTCCAGGAAGGCGGCGGCACAGGCGGCGAACTCCTCCGGCCCCACGTCAAAGACCGTCTCCCCGTCCACCAGCCGGGGCAGGCCCGCGTTGGGCTGGATCATCACCGGCAGATGGGTGGTGCGGAGCAGCTCCAGCAGGGCGGGGCGCAGCTCCCGGGGGCCCATGGAGCAGTTGAGGCCCACCACGTCCGCCCCCAGCGAGGTGAGGGTCACGGCAGCGGCGGCGGGGTCCACCCCCAAAAAGGTCCTGCCGTCCTCGCCGAAGGTCATGGTCACAAAGACCGGCAGGCTTGTCCGCTCCCTGGCGGCCAGCAGGGCGGCCTTCGCCTCCAGCAGATCGCTCATCGTCTCAATGAGCACCAGATCCGCCCCGGCCTCCGCCCCCGCCTCCACAATCTCGGCGAACATCTCATAGGCCTCATCAAAGCTCATCTCGCCGTAGGGCTCCAGCAGGGCCCCCAGAGGGCCTATGTCCAGCGCCACGCAGCGGTCCGGCCCTGCGGCCCGGCGGGCCAGGGCCACACCGGCGGCGATATAGAGGGCCGGGTCCTCCCCCAGCTTCCGCCGGCTGGCCCCAAAGGTGTTGGCGGTGAGGATGTCCGCCCCGGCCCCGGCGTAGGTCGCGTGAATTTTCTCTATCGTCTCCGGGTCGGTGCGGTTCAGCCGCTCCGGGGACTGCCCGGCCTCCAGGCCGGCTTTTTGCAGCATCGTGCCCATGCCTCCATCAAAGAGGCGGTGGACCGCGTAATCAAACATAGCTTGTCCGCCTTTCCTGTCACCGCTCCATACACGTGGGAGCGGCGCCCTTGTATTTTTTGCACAGCAAATAGATAGTATGTCTCGCTGACAGACATGAAAAAACGTGCCGGAGGCACGTTTTCATCGTTACGCTCTCGGATGGGCCTTGTGGTAGACATCCTGGAGCTTTTGCTTGACCATGTGGGAGTAGATCTGGGTGGACGAGATGTCCGCGTGGCCCAGCATCTCCTGGATGGACCGCAGATCCGCCCCGTTCTCCAGCAGGTGGGCCGCGAAGGAGTGGCGCAGGGTGTGGGGCGTGATATCCTTGTCAATATTCGCCTTCTGCTGGTAGTGCTTGATGAGCTTCCAGAACCCCTGCCGGCTCATCCGCTCCCCGCTCATATTGACAAACAGCGCCGTCTCCGCCGGGTCCTCCAACAGCTGGGGCCGGATATCCCGCACATAGTCCGCCAGGGCCTGAACCGCGCCGGGATACAGGGGGATAATCCGCTCCTTCCCCCGGCTGGCACAGCGGAGAAACCCCACCCCCAGATTCACATCCCCCACATC
>JAIEIQ010000347.1 GCA_029065305.1 Oscillospiraceae bacterium | reverse complement strand
GTCCCCCGGCCGCTCATCTTCACCGCCTGGCCCGCGCTCAGTCCCTCCCCCAGAAAGGTAGCGCACACCTGGCCCACGCCCTGAAAGGAAACGCTCATGAAAAAATCCTCCTTTAAATATGTAGTATCGAACCCGTCAGACCAAAAACGCCCCGTCCTCCTCGGCGGGCGCCGCCGGCCCCCCGGGCCGCAGCTGGGGCACAGGCGGATACAGGGCGTCCAGCCGCTTCCGGTAAACCCGCGTAACCTCCAGCAGCTCCGGGGCGTCCATTTTCTCCGCCACCTGGGCCAGCACCTGGAGGTCAATCTCCTGGTCGGCCAGCCCCGCCGTCCGCAGCAGCTCCTTCCGCAGCGACCGCATATATGCCCGGCCCAGCTGGGCCTCCCGCTCCAGAGCCTCCAGCTCCTCCAGGGCCCCGGGGTGGCGCTCCGCCAGCAGCCGCCGCAGCGTCCCGCCGCTCTCCTGGCCGTAGGCCTTCATCACCCCGGCCTTCCGCTGGGCCGGTACCGCCACAAAGCTCCACTCATAGGCATCCGTAGGATTCTGGAGTGTAAAGTAGCACAGCTTTCCATCGTACCGCCGCCCCTTCTGGTGGCCGCACTGCTCCCCGCCGCACACGGAGCACACCCGCCGGGACACGCCGCACCCGATGCTGACCTCTTTCTTGATGCCCGCCTCAATCTCCCGGATGAGGTCGCTGTTCTTCTCACTGCGCAGCATGTAGGCGTACCCCTTCAGATACCAGCAGGCGTCTCCCGCCGCCGTCGCCCCCTCCTCCTGGCACAGTTCCGTCCTGTAAATCCTGGCCGTCTGCCCGCCGGCGGACCAGTTATGGTCAAAGATGCCCGTCTTTCCCACGAACAGCTCGGCCAGAACCTCCAGGGCCGGCAGGTCGAACCGCTCCCAGTCCCGGTCCACCTCGTTGTCGCACAGCCGCACCGCGAAGGTGTAGATCTGCTCCGGCGCCAGCTCGCTCTTGGCCAGCCCGTTGATCAACGCCAGATCCTCCTGGGAAATCTCGTGCCGCCACACATAGCCCGGTTGTTTTCTTACCTCCAAAAATCAAACCTCCTCACAACGCCGCGTCCTGCTCCGCAGCCAGGCGGCTGTTCTCCAGGGCCAGCTTCCTCGTCTGCTCCCTGTACCAGTCCGCCTTGGCCTCCTCCAGCAGATCCTGCAAATTGATGTCGTCCCAGACCACCCGGAAGCCGCAGCCGTACCCGTGGAGCCGCAGCCATATCCGGCAGATCCGCTCCACCGCCGGAGTCAGCGCCCGCCGGATGGCGGTCATCTCTGTGGTCAGCAGATCCGACTGCTGGGCGCTCATCCGCTCGGTGGTGGACCAGCTTAGCCCCAGCATAAAGGGTGGAATCCCCGTCTTGCTCACCAGCTGCTCCAGAATCTGCCGGATGGGCACGGAGCTGTCCAGGATCTGGTTGTCCGCGCCGATGACCTTGATGTCCACGTCGCCCACGGCCACGAAATCCCGCACGCCGCCGCTCCGGCTCTCCTCCATGGCCCGGCTCCACTCCCTGGCGAGCTGCTGGCTTCTCTCCTGGGCCATGCCCCGGTCCAGCTCCCCAGCCTGGGGCTTGTACACCACGGCGAAGCGGACGTTGCCCATCCGCTCCCAGTTCACGCCGATGGTGTGGTAGATCCTGCTCAGCAGCTCCGTCAGAAAGGGCATGGACCGCAGCAGGGATACCCCGTAGGGGTTGTGGACCTCCGGGTTGAAGGGGGTGAAGAGCAGCAGCTCCTGGTGGGGCAGGGGGCTCACCCGCCCCAGCTCATCCGCAGCGCACAGAGCGAAATCCAGCGGGCTGTCCCCCTCCCGGATCTGTACGTCCTCCGCCCGTCCGCACAGCAGGGCGGCCACCTCCCGCCCATCTCGGTCCAGCACAATCTCCCCCACACCCTGCCCGAATACCAGCATGGAATCCAGGTACTGGTCCAAAAAGGCGTTGATGCCGCACTGTCCCCGCCCCACGTTCACCTGCTCCAGGAAGGCCTTCAGCCCGGCCTCGGCCTCCCCGTCGTCACAGACCGCCGTTACGCCGCCGCAGAGCCGGATAATCTTATAGACGCAGGCGTCCACCAGGGGCACAGCCTCCCGGATCGCCCGGTAGAGATCGCCCTCGTTCTTCCGCAGCGGCACATAGCCTCTCAGCGCCCCGAAGGGCTGCGGCTCCATCTTCCGCATCTGCGGCAGGGCCGCAATCTCCGCCGGGGGCTCTTTTTTTCTCTTAAGAAAGTCAAAAACTGAGATCACCTCTCCTCAATTTCAGATGTTCGGGGCCGCGCCTCACCCTCTGGCCACCGAGCAGAACGCCGCCTCTCCGGCCTGCCGCTCCGCCGCCACCGTCGCGCAGAAGTAGCGCATGTCGTCCATCGCGTGGTCATGCTCCTTCCGGGGGGCATCCCGTCCCCCGGACTCCTCGTTCCACCGGTATAGGGCCATCTCCCGCAGACAATCCACACACCCCTCGCAGATTACCACCCGCCCCCGTTTCAAAAGATCGGCGGTCACGCGAATCCCGCAGAGCACATCATTGTCCGCCTTCACAACCCGGTACCCGGCCTGCCGCAGCGCGGTAATAAAGCTGGCGGCGGAGGGGTCCGCCACAACCTCCCGAATCCTCCGCCCCGCCGCCAGCCGTCCCAGCGCCTCCACATACTCCTGGTCTGTCAGCTGCACGCCGGTGCGCCTGGATGCGTAGTAATACTCCTCCATCCTGTACCATACACCGTCCTTCCGCCCCCAAAGTCCAAAGGAGCAGGGATTTGCCGTCCCGTAGTCCACAGAGATCACATACGCCTCCATCTCCCCCTCCGGCGCTTTTTTCACATCCCGCGCCGGGTCGAAGAAGTCGTACACCAACCCCCGCATGGCGGTCCATTCCCCCAAAACGAACCGCCTGTAGAAGGCCCCGCTGTAGCTGTTCCGGTATCTCTGACGGATTCTGGGAGAGAGGGAGGGGTTGTCCTCCATCGTAAAATGTAAATAGAGCGCGTTCCTCTCCTCCGCCCGCAGAATCCATTCGCGATAAAACCAGTGTGTTAGTCCTTCGGGATTATCAAATTTATGTAACAAAAACAGCTCCAATCAAGAAAGAAAGGAGTTGTATCTATGGGGGTTCTGGGGGTTCAAAAAAAGAGGTCCCCGCCAATTCGGGGGCCTCCTCCGGCTATGATGCGTCCTCCGCCAAATAAAAAATTAAGGAGTACATCATGTCTATTCAAGAAAACGTTGCACGGTCCATGCGCCGTGTCAGACAGGAGCGCCATATCTCCATCGAGCTCTTTGCCGATGAGCTTGGAATTACCAAAACCTCCGCCCAGCTCTACCTGAAGGGCGAGGGCAACCCCAGGGCTGATACCCTGGAGCTGCTGGCCGAGGGCTGCGGCCTCTCCATCGCGGAGCTGGTCTCCGGCCCATCCCCCGGCGGGGAACAGGCGGAAACCTTGCTGTGTGCCGCCCAGCTGCTGAGCGGCCTGCCGCCGGACAAGCGGGAAGCATGTGTCAGGCACGTCCTCGCTATTGCGGCCATCTTTGCCGGGATGCAGGAGAGCTGAGCCATACGCCGGGCAGGGGGAAATTCCCCCTGTCCGGCCTTTCTGCCGCCTCTGGAACAAGAATACCACACAGCCTGTTCCACCGTCCATGCCAATTTGGCCGCAGCTTGGACGGATAAAACGGTATGGACAGAGGACGCAGGACGGCCTCTTGTGCGGCGTGTGCGGTATAATGCTACGGTTCCCCAGCAGGTTGGACTTCATCTCCCCTGTCGGATTTACTATAATCTTGTCGAAGGGGGGAGCGCCATGGGACTGCAAGAGAACATCGCCGCCGCCATGCGGGCCGTCATGGAGCGGCGGGGGAAATCCCTGTCCGATTTTTCCGAGGAGCTGGGCATTTCCCGCAACGCGCTGCACGACTATCTCCGGGGCCGGGGCAACCCCAGCATCGCCACCCTGGAGCACATCGCGGGGAAGCTGGAGATTGACCCCGCCGCGCTGGTGCTGGGGCTGTTCGAGCTGGACAAGCGGGAGATTACGCTCCTGCTGCTGGACACCATCCAGAGCGTGGCCGAGCTGCCGGAGAACCGCCGCCTCCGGTTCGCCGAGCTGTTTTTGGAGATGGTCAAGCTGTGGAATGTGGAGTGAGGTGCGGGGAGGCACAGCTGGCAACAGACAAAGGGCCGTGCAGGAGCTTATTCCTGCACGGCCCTCTGCTATTGCGAACCGCTCTGCCCATTACTGCTTGAGCTTGGGCAAAATATCCTTTTCAATGGAGATTCCCACCTCTGACGGGAGCTTTGGCAAAGAATTTGTCTGAACTTTTTTCATAAAGCTCAAAATTGTCATCCCTGTTATCGCGTCTGTGTCCAAATCACGCATTAAAATAACAGAATTCAGGGAATCATCTCCGTAAGAATTCTCATTTCCCGTAAAAGTTACATAAAGGGTATCAAAACGGCGATCATAGTTAATTCTCATTGCCTGCACGATATATAGCCTCCCCCTGTGTTCCGCCCCTTGGATTTTTCGCGGGGTATGCCGTTATAACCTCTCCACTTCCGCCAACAACAGAAACAACTACTTTCGTATATGGCTGCTTACTATGATATGTAGCGCTCTCAACCTCTTTACTGAAAACTTCTCGGTAATCGCCGGGAGGATCGCTGTCATGGCTTTCATAAATGATATCTGGAGCTCTCAGCGTCTCCTCAACTGCGTAAATATTATCCCGCATGATAGGATGCCCACTCTCAGAGACAATATGATTTTCCCATTGACTTTTTGAGCAAAATATTTTTACGCCGCGTTTATCCTTTATCTCAATAAAATCACTCATTGTTCTGGGCTTCATTCATTGTTTGAGTAATAATTGCAGACAGCTGGAGCGCAATTTCCTCTGACAGGACAATTCCACAGACATTTTCCCGCTCTGTTGTGGCTTCCTTGATACTGGCTCCGCCCTGTTGAGGAAGAACAGGATATTCGACATCGAAATTCAGGACAAATTCTCTAATTTTAGAATTGTATGCAACAGTAAACGCGTTAGAGTACAGCGGACGTTCCATGATTAAATGCCTCCTATAAAGTATGCTTGTACAAAATTATAACAAAATTCGGACAGAATTTCAAGCACATAATAGGGTGGCGTATGGAAAATTATGTACAGGATGTTGTGGAAGTTGTTTTTAGCTCTCTATTTTATGGCAAAAAGACGCAGGAGTTGTGCGTAACCACGCAACTCCTGCGTCAAAAATGGGGAGAGCGCTACCGCGCGGCCCGCAGGGCCATGATAGCCGCCTGATACCTGGGGATGAGCTCCATGGGGCTGGTCCCGTCGGTGATGCCCAGCTCCACCGCCTC
>JAIEIQ010000346.1 GCA_029065305.1 Oscillospiraceae bacterium | reverse complement strand
CCGCGGGGGGCTCGGTGGGCCGCGCGGCCCCCCCCCCGCGCCCCCCCTTCCCCCGGCCGCCCCCCCCCCCCCGCCCGGGCGGGGCGCTCCCTCCAAGCGAAGCCGAGGGCCGCAGCAGGCGCTATTTTTTCTTCCGGTCCTTCCACACAGCCGCCAGGATATCCTTCAGCACAAGGAAGGCGTTCAGATCGTCATAGCCGTACTGCTTTTCCAGATCGTCAATGAGGCGGTCCAGCTCCGACGCATAGCGGGGAATTTCCACCTCGCTCTGGTATTGGGCGAGGATTGGGTACTTCTTGCTCCACGCCTTTGTCCAGTCGATTTTCTCCGTCACCGCTTCACTGGTCCGCTCAATGGCCTCCTGGACCTCCTTCACCTCCAGATCGAAGTCAATGAGCGCGTCCAGAGACTGGCCATACAGGACCGCCAGCTGCTTGGACTGCCGGATATCCGGCAGCGTCTCGTCCGTCTCCCACTTGGAGATGGTCTGCCGGCTTACCCCCAGCTTTTCGGCCACCGCCTCCTGGGACAGGCCCCGGTTCTTTCTGGCGCTGAACAAACTGTTTCCTAAACTCATAGCGTTACCTCCCAAAAGAATTGCCCCCATTATACCGCCTTTCCGGTCGGAACGCTACCAACGGCGCTTTGCAGTTTCGCGCGGATTGTTAACAGACGGGTCCGGCGGGCCTCAGGCCAGGGACCACTCAAAGTCCCGCCACAGCAGCCGGACGCCCACATCCGTGCCCTCCGGCAGCAAAAACATCGCCACCTGGTTCTCCACGCCCCCGTCGGAGCGGAGATATGCGTAGTCCCCGTTGATGGTTTCCACCGTGTAATACACCGGCTCCATGCCCGTATCCTCCTATTTGGAATAGCCGCAGTATACCACGGTTTCCGCCCTTTGGCAAGCGGAGCCCGCCTCTGGGAAAACTTTTTCGCTCCCGCCGGAAAATTCCCCTTGACAGGGGGCGGTATCTGTGCTATATTTCTTTTAGGATTTAATCCTAATAAGGAGTTAAACCGATGGCTGACAGAAGAAACACGCTCCAGAAGGAGATCATCCACCGGACGCTCTGCCGGATGGGGAACCACCCCACCGCCGCCATGGTCTACGATCAGGTCCACCGGGAGCAGCCCACCATCAGCCGCTCCACCGTCTACCGGGTGCTCTCCCAGATGGCGGCGGAGGGCGCGTGCCTGCGGCTGGGGATGGCCGGGGGGGACGACCGCTACGACGGCGACACCCGCCGCCACAGCCACATCCGCTGCCGGGCCTGCGGCGCGCTGGCGGATCTGCCCTGGACCCGCGTGGAGCCGCCGGAGGACACCGCCGGATACCTGCTGGAGGACTGCACGGTGGCGTATCTGGGCCTCTGCCCCGCCTGCCGGAGCGCTCTGGAGAATAGCAACGCCGAAAGGCGTCTATAATAAGAATCATTTATAAAGGAAAAGGAGATCAACAGCTATGAAAAAGTGGGTTTGCCCTGTCTGCGGCTACGTGCATGAAGGTGATGTTCCCCCCGAGAAGTGCCCCCAGTGCGGTGTGGCTGGCTCCAAGTTCACCGAGCAGAAGGCGGAGATGAACTGGGCCGCGGAGCACGTGGTGGGCGTGGCCGCCGGCGTGGACGCGGAGATTCTGGAGGGTCTGCGGGCCAACTTCTCCGGCGAGTGCACCGAGGTGGGCATGTATCTGGCTATGGCCCGTGTGGCTCACCGCGAGGGCTATCCCGAGATCGGCCTGTACTGGGAGAAGGCCGCCTATGAGGAGGCCGAGCACGCCGCCAAGTTCGCCGAGCTGCTGGGCGAGGTGGTGACTGACAGCACCAAGAAGAACCTGGAGATGCGCGTTGAGGCCGAGAACGGCGCCACCGCCGGCAAGATGGCTATCGCCAAGAAGGCCAAGGAGCTGGGTCTGGACGCCATCCACGACACCGTCCACGAGATGGCCCGGGACGAGGCCCGCCACGGCAAGGCCTTCAAGGGTCTGCTGGAGCGGTACTTCGGCTGATTGAAGGCAGGGGAGCAGCTATGAAAATCCGTATCGACAAGGACATCGTGGAGATCATTCCCGAGCACGCCTCTGAGGCTGCGGAGCTGGAGGCACTGTGGATCAAGATGGGCAACTGCACCGGCGGCACCAAGCGGCTGGAGCCCATGGGGACCTACATGAAGGCGGAGGACAAATCGGCCAAGTTCCACATTGAGGGGCTGACCGCCGAGGAGGTCAAGGCCCAGCCCACCGTCCTGGCCCCCTATGACACCGATGTCTACTGCTATATCTGCAACCGCACCGAGCACATCAAGGCCGGCGACCCCATCCCCGTCTGCTGCGGCAGGCTGATGGAGATCCTGGACTGAGGGAATACGCAAAAAAGGGAGACGGGAATACCCGTTTCCCTTTTTTGCGGCCGGTGCGTCCCGTGAAAATTCAGGGGCCATAAAGCCAATCCGGGCCGAATGTCTATTTGTCCAACGCCTCCAGGTACTCCTCCAGGCACACCCCCAGCGTCCGCATCTCCGCCGCAGCCTCCCTCCCCACATACCGGTAGTGCCAGGGCTCATAGATAATCCCGGTCAGCTCGCTCTTCCCGTTGGGGTAGCGGAGAACAAAGCCGTACTCCCAGCTGTGCTCCATCAGCCATTTCTGCACAGCGGTGTCCTCCTGGGTGTGGTCCAGATTCTGGTTGTACAGATCCACGATATCCACCGCCAGCCCCAGCTGGTGCTCGCTGGTGCCGGGGACCGCCACCGACTTTCCGGCCTCGGCCTCCGCCCCCTCCCGGGTATACCCCTGGGCCAGCAGCCTGTCCACTTTGTTCTGAAACAGCTCCGCCTGCTTCTCCCGGCTGCGGTAGGCGGAGCAGATCACCGGGCTCTCCCCGTCCGCCCGGCAGGCATCCATCATCGCCTGTAGATCCGGATAGCACCGCTCGTCCACCCGCAGGCCGTTGGACAGCTCCTTCAGCGTGACCGTCTCGTCCTCCGGCAGAGGATTCCAGGCGTTGACCAGCACAAGCCGCCAGTCCTCCTCCTCCGAGGGCAGAACCGGCTCCTCCCCTCGGGACAGCGGCGGCGCCGTCACTCCCGCCGAGTCCGGCAGGCCCCTGCCCTCCTCCGATCCGGCCTGGGCCGGCGGCGGCGCGAGGGCCGCGAGGACCAGCGCCATCACAAACAGCCCCGCCGAGATGGAAAACAACACCCGTCCGGGCCCGGACATCCGCCTGCGGCGGCGGGTCCGTCTGCCTGTCCTCTTTCCGGCGGAAACAGCCGCGTCTCTCCTGTCCATTTTCTCCATGTGAAACACCGTCCTGTTCTCTAGGTTAACGGCAGGATACGCCTGTTTTCACACAAAACGTCATGGTTCCGGCATCTGTCCGGCATCAAAGGTCCACCATTATTGTATATTAAACGCGGTCATCCCCGCCAGCAGGTCCAGCAGCACCTTCTGCCGCCCCAGCTCCTCCCCCAGGTCGAAGCCCAGGATGAACCGCCGCTCCGGCACAGCCCCCTGTCCCAGCGCTTGTCCCGCCCCTTCTCCCTTGTCGTAGACGGCCTGCTCAAACGTCCGCTCCCCCAGCACCTCCACCTCCAGGCCGTAGTAGTCCTCCAGAAACGTCCGCCAATTCTCCATCTGGGCGTAGATCGACTCCGTCTCCTCGAAGGCCGGCCCGCTCACGACTGCCTGCACCAGCTTTCCGGTGCTGTCATCGATGAGGAGAGTACAGAACAGGAAATTCCCCAGATTGTCCACCACATTCCAGGAGCAGCTCCACAGGACGGCGGAGAGGCCCCGGACGCCTCCGGAAACCAGGAGGCTTGTCTCTGTCCATATCTCATCCAGGCCAACACCGGCAACCCCTGGCTCCGCGAGGCCGCTCTTCTCCAGGAGAGCCGCGGCCTCCCGGGCGGCGGCCCTGGCCTCCTCCTCGGACAGGTTGGTTTCGCTGTTCCAGCCCAGCCACTCGCACTCCCCGGCCATCAGGCACAGGGCAGGCCAAACCGCCGGCTCGTCCCCCAGCCGCAGGCCCACCGGGTCGAAGGTCCAGACATCCACCTCGCTCTCCAGATACCGGTCCTGGACCAGGGAGGCGATGTAGGGCAGCGTGGCTCCCCCGGCTACCAGCACCGCCGTCAGCAACACCAGCAGCGCCCCTCTCATCCGCCTCATACCCGGCCCCCTCTCAGCTCCGCAGTCACGCAGGTCCCCTTCTCGCTGGCGGGCCGGTTCTCAAAGCGGATGCTCCCGCCGTGGAGGGCCGCGATCTCCCGGCACAGGGCCAGCCCCAGGCCGAAGCCCCCCTGGGCCCGGGAGCGGGCCTTGTCCACCCGGTAAAATGCCTCCGTCAAATGCTCCAGGGCCTGGGGCGGGACGCCCCGCCCATCGTCGGACACCCGGAAACGGCACCCGTCGGGCAGCAGCTCCACCTCCAGACGGATGTGCCCGCCCCCCTCCACCGCCTTCCGGGCGTTGTCCACCAGATTGAGCAGCAGGGACCACACCAAATCCGGCTCCAGACGGCACAGCCCCTCCTGGCCCTCGCAGGTGAGGACAATCCCCTCCGCCTCGTACAGCGGCCGCAGCCGCTCCGCCAGGGCCCCGGCCAGCTCCGCCGGGGACACCGCCTGCAAGGGCAGCTCCCCCTGCCGCAGGACCAGCAGCTCCAGCAGCTTCTTCGACAGATTCTCCAGCCGCTTGCTCTCGGAGTAGATGTACCCGGCGGCCTCGTTCCGCTCCCCGTCCGTGAGGGTGCCGCCCCGCAGGAGGTCGGCGTAGCCGATGAGGGCCGTCATGGGGGTCTTCAGCTCGTGGGCGAAGCTGCCCATAAACCGCTCCTGCCGCTCCATGGCCTGCCGGAGCTGGTCCACCGTCTCCTCCATCCGGGCGGCCATGATGTTGAAGTCCTCCCCCACCGCGCCGATCTCGTCCTCGGAGCGGATGGGGACCCAGCTGGAGAAGTCCCCGGAGGCGATGGCCCGGGAGGTCCGGGAGAGCCCCGTCAGAGGGGCGGTCAGCACCTTGGAGATGGTGTGGGCGACGGCGGCGCACAGCAGGATCATCGCCCCGAAGATCCGCAGGTAGATCCTCTGCTGGGCCCGGCGCAGGTGGTAGAGGTCCGTGACCTCGTGGGCCGTCTGGAGGCGCAGCACCTCCCCGCTGGCCTCCACGGCGCTGGAGAGCAGCAGGTAGAGCCCGCCGGACCGGCCCGGCGCTACCCGGAACAAACACTCCCCGGACACCGGGGACTCCCCCGCCACCAGGGCCAGAGGCTCCGTCATCCCCACGCTGTACAGCTCCTCCCGCTCGGTGGACAGCCGCAGCCCCGCCCAGGCGGACTGGTTCTGCGTGTACAGCTGGTCCACCGCCCGGGTGATGGCCTCCGCGTCCAGGTAGGTGTCCATGCCGTTGACGATCTGGAGGACGCTCCACACCGTCCCGCAGGAGGAGAAGGCGGCGTTTTTCTCCCGCTCCAGGGCGTCCTGAAAGGACGCGGAGATGAGCAGGCTTCCCCCCGCCCCGAACAGCGCCGACAGCAGCGCCAGCATACACAGCGTCATCTTCACCCGGAATTTCACGGCTCCACCTCCAGGCGGTAGCCCACCTTGTTGACGGCCTTGAGCTGGTTTTCCCAGCCCACCTTCCGCCGCAGCCGCTGGACGTGGAGGTCCACCGCCTTGCTGCCGAAGGGGTAGTCCCCGCCCCAGACCCGCTCATAGATGGTCTCCCGGTACATGGCCCGCCGGGGGTTCCGGGCGAAGAGGAGCAGGAGCTCGTACTCCGTTTTTGTCAGGCCGATCTCCGCCCCGTCCCGCCAGACCTGCATGGACCCGGTGTCGATGCGCAGTCCGCCCACCTCCAGCACTGCGTCCCGCTTCTGGTAGCGGCGGAGGACCACGTCCACCCGGGCCAGCAGCTCCACCACCTCAAAGGGCTTGACGATGTAGTCCTCCGCCCCCAGCCGCAGCCCCTTCACCCGGTCGGCCAGCGCGCCCTTGGCGGTGAGGAAG
>JAIEIQ010000345.1 GCA_029065305.1 Oscillospiraceae bacterium | reverse complement strand
TCCAGATCTGCAACTACAACTGCCCCGGCCAGCTGGTCATCAGCGGCGGGAAGGCCGCGGTGGACCGGGCCGGAGAGCTGGCGAAGGAGCTGGGGGCCAAGCGGTGTATGCCCCTGCGGGTCAGCGGGCCCTTCCATACCGCCCTGATGGCCCCCGCCGGAGAGGCCCTTGCCGCCCACTTCCTGACAACGGCGCTCCGCCCCATGGACTTCCCCGTCTACTTCAACTGCAAGGGCGGACCCATGGCGCAGGGAGAAACCATCCCGGAGCTGCTGGTGCGGCAGGTCCAGTCCGGCGTCCTCTGGGAGGACACCATCCGGGCTATGGAGCGGGACGGGGTGAACACCGTGGTGGAGATCGGTCCGGGCAAAACCCTCTCCGGGTTCTTCCGCAAGACCGCCCCCGGCATCCGCACCTACAGCATTGAGACCGCCGCCGATCTGGAGAAGGTCGCGGCGGAGTGGAAAGGAGCCTAACATGAGCATGGAGGGATCTGTGGCCCTGGTCACCGGCGGGAGCCGGGGGATTGGCCGGGCCGTCTGTTTGGAGCTGGCCCGGCGGGGAGCGGTGTTGGCCGTGAACTACGCCGGCGGCGAGGACGCCGCCCGGGAGACGGCGGAGGCCTGCCGGGCCCTGGGGGCCCACGCGGAAATTTTCCAGGCCGACGTGTCCAGCCCGGAGGCCTGCGAGGCGCTGATAAACGCGGTGAAGGAGCGCTTCGGGAAGCTGGATATTCTGGTCAACAACGCCGGGGTCACCCGGGACGGCCTGCTGATGACCGCCAAGGCCGAGGACGTGGACAAAGTGCTGGACACCAACCTGAAGGGGACCTATTTCTGCATGAAGGCCGCTGTCCGCCTCATGTCCCGGCAGCGGTACGGACGGATCGTCAACCTCAGCAGCGTGGTGGGCCTCCGGGGCAACCCGGGACAGACCGCCTACGCCGCCAGCAAGGCCGGCGTCATCGGCCTGACCAAGGCCGCCGCCAAGGAGCTGGCGGCAAGGGGGATCACCGTCAACGCCGTGGCCCCCGGCTTCATCGAAACAGATATGACCGCCGTTCTGCCGGAGAAAGCGAAAAACGCCATGCTCACATCCATCCCCATGGCCCGCCCCGGCGCGCCGGAGGATGTGGCTCTGGCCGCGGCGTTTCTGGCGGAGCGGGCGTCGGGGTACATCACCGGACAGGTGCTGTGCGTGGACGGCGGCATGGCGGTATAAGGAGGGAATGGCAATGGAAAAACGCCGGGTTGTGATCACCGGCATGGGGGCTGTCACCCCCGTGGGCAACACCATGGCCGGGACCTGGGAGGCCATCCGGGCGGGAGTGTGCGGCATCGGCCCCATCACTCGATACGACGCCTCCGGACGAAAGGTCCAGCTGGCCGGAGAGGTCAAAAATCTGGATCTGGAGGCCCTGCTGGGCAGGCGGGAGAGCAAGCGGATGGACCGCTTCACCCAGCTGGCCCTGGTGGCGGCGGACGAGGCCGTGGCCGGCAGCGGCCTGGAGCTGGAGGGGGAGGACCGGAGCCGCTGCGGCGTCCTCTTCTCCAGCGGGATCGGCGGCTTTGAGACGGTGGGGGACAGCTTCCACCGGGCGGAGCGGATGGGCTACGACAACGTGTCCCCCTTTATGATCCCCATGATCATCGCCAACATGGCGGCGGGCCATATGGCCATCCGCTACGGCTTCCGGGGGATGTGCTCCTGCGTGGTCACGGCCTGCGCCGGCGGCACCAACGCGGTGGGGGACGCCTTCCGCCACATCCGGGACGGCTATGCCGAGGTGATGCTCTGCGGCGGCGCGGAGGCGGCTATCACCCCCCTGGCGATGGGCGGGTTTACCTCCATGCGGGCCCTCAGCGAGAGTCAGGACCCTGCCCGGGCCTCCATCCCCTTCGACGCAGAGCGCTCTGGGTTTGTTATGGGGGAAGGCGCGGGAGCTTTGGTGCTGGAGGAGTACGGGCACGCGAGGGCCCGGGGGGCGGATATCTGGGCTGAGGTCGTGGGCTTCGGCGCCACCTGCGACGCCCCCCACAGCCCGGCCCCCATCCCCGGCGGCGAGGGGGGCGCGGCCGGTATCCGCCAGGCCCGGGCCGCCGCGGGGATT
>JAIEIQ010000344.1 GCA_029065305.1 Oscillospiraceae bacterium | reverse complement strand
GGGCGGCCTTGGCGATGGCGCCAGTGCGGGGGACCTCCAGGCTATATTGCAGCGGCGGGAAGGTCATGTGGGGCCCTCCTTTTCGAAATGGCCGGTGGGTATATGATATATTTATGACGGCATATGGGAATACGGCCATTACGCCCCAATAGGGGCGTAACCGCCGGGGACTGTCCCCGGCGGTTTATTCAGGGCTACAAAACAGCTGGAGAAATTTTGTGAAAAGCGACCAATTTAAAAAAGAAAAGCAGGGGACTGTTATACCGATTTCCTATATCCCCATAAAAGATCCGCCATTTCCACCGTGATTTTTCGGAAGTATACTCTATTTTGTACAAAGAAAGAGAATTTGTCAACTCTTTTTTGTACGGCCTCCGGAAGCAGACAGGATCGCGGTAAATCAGAAAAGGAGAGAGTATCATGTCAACACAATCCATCATATGCCTCGTTATCTTTGTTCTAGCGGTTATCAGCTACATCCTCAACAAGATCCCCATGGGGCTGACATCCCTGACGGCGATGTTTCTGCTCATTGTCACCGGCTGCGTGGACCCGGCGGCGGCGCTGGGCAACTTCGCCAACTCCAGCGCGATTATCATGGCGTCCATGTTTGTCATTGCCGCTGGATTGAACCGGACCCAGATGGTCCACAAGATCTCAAATCTGGTCTATAAGGTTTCCGGCGGCTCCTTTACCAAGGGGATGATTGGATATGTACTGGTCACGGCCCTCATTGCCCAGGTGGTGCCCAGCGCCATCCTCATCTTCTCGATCTGCTATCCTCTGGTGGCGGACTACTGCAGAAAGCTGGGTATCAGCCCCTCCAAGGCTATGTTCTCCATCGGCCTCATTTCTATTACCTGCGTTGGCCTGCTGCCTATTGGCGCGGGCGCCGCGGCCTACATCACCAACAATACCCTTCTGGAGACCTACGGCGCGGGAGCGGAGTTCCGCTTCGGCATGTTTTCCCAGATGTATGCCAAGCTGCCTATGATGATTGTTCTGATTGCCTACGCTATCTGGGGCGCGCCGAAGATGGCTCCGGACAAGGGTGTGGTGGAGAGTGATGTTAAGGGCAGAACCATGGCGGAGCAGAAGCCCCTGGACCCGGTCCGGGAAGTCTTTGGCTACGGTATTTTCCTGGTAGTGGTCGTCTGCTTGATCTTCGTTGACTATCTGCCTGTTACCAGCTGGCAGATCTGCCTGGGCGGCGCGCTGCTGACGGTGTTGACCGGTGTGCTCTCTGAGAGGGAAGCGGTTTCCAATCTGAATCTGCCTGTGGTATTCCTGTACGTGGGCGGTCTGACGATGGGACAGGCCCTAGTGGCCACCGGTGCCGGGGACTTTATTGGCGGCACCATCGCCGGTATGCTGGGCGAGCATCCCAACAGCTATGTGGTCGGTCTGGTGTTCTTCCTCATTCCGTTCCTGCTGACGCAGGTGATGGTCAACCACTCCGTCATTCAATCCATCCAGCCTATCACAATTATGACCTGCGTAGCGTTGGGCTACAACCCGGTCGGGCCGCTGATTCTCACGGTCACGGGCTCTCTCACCGCGTTCATGACCCCCATGGCTACCCCCAGTGTGCCCCTGATGATGAGCATCGGCGGTTACGACCAGAAGGATATGATTAAAATGAGCTGGCTTCCGGCTATTATCGCCTGCGTCACGGCGGTGGGGTGGACGATGACGATTTTCCCCTGCTATTAAGTCCTTGCGCTGGCAGTCTGATTTATATAAGATAGGAAGACAAGAGGGGGGCCGGTGCGCGGCCCCCCTGTCCGAAAGAACGATCTGGAAAAGGAGAAAATTTATGAGCAGCGTCTATGATATTATTACGGAACAGGCCCAGGCTATGATCCCGCAGCTGCGCCGGCGCCGCAGGGATTTTCACACCTACGCGGAGAGCGGCTGGTTTGAGATCCGCACCTCGTCCCTCATTGCGCAGCGTCTGACGGAGCTGGGGTACGAGGTTCTGACAGGGCGGGATGTATGCCTGGATGAGGGACGGATGGGCCTGCCCCCGGCGGAGGTTTTGGAGGAGCAGTATCAGCGGGCGCTAGCCCAGGGGGCGGTACAGCCCTGGGCGGAGCGGGCCAAGGACGGCTTTACTGGCGTTATCGGTATTCTCCGCTGTGGGGAGGGGCCGGTTATTGCCATGCGCTTTGATATTGACGCCCTGGGCGTCTTTGAGGACAAGTCTGACAGCCACCGCCCCGCCCTGGAGGGCTTCTGTTCGGTCAACGACGGGATGATGCACGCCTGCGGCCACGACGGCCACGCCTCCATCGGCCTTGGTACCGCGGAGATCCTGATGGGGCTGCGGGACAAGCTCAAGGGGACGGTGAAGCTGATTTTCCAGCCGGCGGAGGAGGGGGTCCGCGGGGCCAAGGCTATTGTGGAGCACGGACATTTGGACGGTGTGGATTATGTCATCGGCACCCACATGGGGGATTCGGACGGAGACTACCAGATTGGCCTGTCCACCGGCGGCACCCTGGCCACCTCCAAGCTTGACGTCTATTTCACCGGCAAAGCCGCCCACGCCGGGGCAGTGCCCGAGCAGGGAAACAACGCCATGCTGGCGGCGGCTACGGCGGTGCTCAACCTCCAGGCTATCCCCCGGTGCAGCACCGGAGAGACCCGCATCAATGTGGGTGTGCTCCAGGCCGGCTCCGGACGAAACGTCATCTGCGACCGGGCCAAGCTGGAGCTGGAGGTCCGGGGTGCTACCACGGAGACGAATCGGTTTGTGGAGGATTACGCCCGTCGGATTGTCCGCTCGGCGGCGGAGATGCACGGGTGCGGCTGTGAAGTGAAGCTGATGGGGGCGGCGGAGTCCCTGACCAGCGATCGGGCGCTGATTGACCGGTGCCTTACGGTGTGCGCTGAGAAGCTGGGACTGCGGGCCACCCCGCCCAGATCCGGGGCCGGAGCCAGCGAGGACTACGCCTATATGGTCAACCGGGTCCGGGCCCAGGGCGGACAGGGGCTGTTTTTCTCCACGGCGACCCCCTGCGCCGGCCCCTTCCACAGCAAGGGCTTCGATTTCCAGGAGGATGCCCTGGCCAACGGTGTGAAGGTATTCTGCGGCCTGACGTGCGATTTGATGGGACTTTGACAGAGATAAAAGGGATGCGGATCGGCTTATGCCCGATCCGCATCCCTTTTGCTTTTCTGTATGGCTCATATATCCGCAGCCTCTGACGCCGCTAGGAAAACAGCCAATCCGGAGCGTCGTCCCAGCCGTCGATTTCCACCTCCTGGGGGGTGTCGGGAACAGGAACCGTGGGCGGCTCGTAACAGCGGATAAAGAATGTAAAGCTATACGCTGTGCCGGTTTCTTCAGCGGCGGTACAGTCCACCCGATAGAGTCCGGGCGAAGAGAAGAGATGCTCCGCGAAGATCGCGTTGGTGTCCTGGGCGGTAAACGGCTCCCCGGCAGTTCCATCAGGCGATGTGATCACCAGACGAAGCTCGGGAGATACCGCCGCCGTACGAAATCCGACAGAGGCGATGGAAGAGGCTGTGACGGGCGGGAGCATATCCGCCTGAATAAAAGCCTGCGGCGCGCCCGTGCGCATATAGCGGGGAACATAAACCTTTATCGGACCGAAGTAGTAGTCGCCCAGCTTGATGTGGGTGAGGTTTTTGGTGTGGGAGCAGAACCAAATATCGCTCCGGCTTGTCCCCGCGGCGGCGGTGAGGATGATCGCGTGGGCGTAGGGACCGCCTGCTCCCTCCACATGTGCCGCCGCGCCGATCAGCGCTTCCACCGGAACGCCGGTGATCGGACTGCCGGGTCCGGCGTCGATGATGGCGGCGTACATCCCCATATCAGCGGCGGCGTTGGAGCCCGCTGTGCCGCTGCCGTCCAGCTCTCCGGTGAGGTATTTCCGGAAGGACTGGCAGCTGACCCACGACAGCGCGGGCTCCCCATCGGAATTCACATCGCGGCTGTACCATGTACTGTCCCCGTCCGTATCCATCGGAGAGGCGCTGGCGGAAATGGCGTCCTGGGTCTGGCTCCCGCCGAAGCCCGCCCACATGCACTGGGACACAAAGTTCATGCAGTCGCCGCCCCGGCCGGCGTAGCTCTTGAACTGGGGGTTATAGTAGTTCTCCCTGGCTGTCTCCGCGTTCTGCCGGGAGTAAGTATAGGCATACGCGGCCGCGTTCGCGCCGTTGTATGGAATCCATCCAGATTGTTCCCCGGACGCTCCGGCTGGATCCCAGGGAGCGGTGAGCTTGCAGTTTTCGGTCTGGAGCTCCAAGGCCAGCTCCGCCAGAGCGGTCCCGGCGTCGAAGCTGGGATCATTCTTGTACAGCCCGTCAAATCTGCTTCCGTCTGTGATGTCGGCCACCAGCCACTGCTGTCCAAGCTTCACCAAGTCGATACTGTAGATAGTCTCGTATACGGAGGGCTGCTGGCTGTCCGTATAATAGAACACGGCGGTTTCTGTGACGGAAACCGCGCAGGTGTTCTCCTTAAACCGAAGGGACCGGAAGGTATAGGACAGATGGAGATTTTCCCGGTAGATCCCCTGCAGCTGGCGTATTTCAGCATAAAAACCGGCCTTTTTCTCCACAAACGCAATATTTTTCCGCAGCTCCTCCAGCGTCACGTCCTCATCTGAGATGGAAAAGACCTGCCCGCCGTCCTGACCAACACCGGGAGCGGCGACGGTGCATATCGTCTGGTCGCAGGCGGTATAGAGCATAGCCTCCTCCGTATAGCTCCGGAGAAAAGCCTCAACAGCTGCCTTGACAGCTTCTTCCTCGCCGTTCTCCTCAGCGGCAAGAGCCTGCGGGAAAAGCGGGCCGCCCGGCCAGAGGAAGATCAATGTGGCCGCAAGGGCGAGCAGAATGACTTCACATGCGGCTGTCGGACTGACTGTTTGACTGCGTTTCTTCGGCTGATGACGAAAAACCAATGGGCCGACACCTCCTTTTTCCTTCTATCTATCGACAAAATGCGCCGCGATATAAGAAGGCTTCGCAAGTTATCCATCCATTTCCATGGAGTTTTTCTCCAGACCGCTGAAAAAAATCTGGTTCCGCCGGCAGGCCGCGCTCTCCGGCTTCAGCTCCTGAGCCCGGCGGTTATAGGACGCGGCCAGCTCTGCGTCCCCCAGGCGGTAGGCGCACACGCACAGCTGGAGCAGAGGGATATAGCCCCGGCAGTCCGGATCGGAGAAGCCCTGCTCCCCGGCGGGGCAGGAGAGGGCCTGCCGGTACCAGTAGGAGGCGGTGTGCCAGTCCTCCCGCCGGAAGAACCACAGCCCCAGGGCACAGCACAGCTCCGGCCTGGGTGGGGCGTAACGCAGAGCCCTCAGCAGGGCGGTGAGACTGTCCTCCCTGCGGCCCAGGCGCTCCAGACAGCCGGACAGATCCAGACACGCCTGCAAATTGTTTTCCAGCCAGCCCCGGTCCTCCGCCAGGAACGACTCCAGGCGGTCCGCCGCCTCCTGATCTCTGCCGTGGGCGAGGAGCTCCCGGGCGCAGTAGAACTGTTCTCTGGGGGAGAGGACTTTCCCCTCCGATAGAAGCTTCTCATAAATCCGCAGATTCCGGTCCGGATCGCCGGGGCCGAGCTTCCGGTGCGTAACGGCGGCGTCCCACCGGATGATTTTTCCCATTGGCGCAATGCACTCGTGGACAGCACCCTGCCAGCGGAGGCCCAGAGAGCGCCGTACCAGCCGCTCCCGGTCGTATACCAGGGCGGGGCGGTCCGTCCCGTCCAGCCCCACGCGGTAGGACATGAAGATTACGTCGGCCTCCTCCGGCTCCAGGGATGCCTTCAGCAACCGAAACCGCTCCCGGTCCTCCGGCTCCAGCACATCGTCGGCGTCCAGCCACATGAGGTAATCCATTGTCCCCAGATCAAAGGCAAAGTTTCGTGCGGCGGCAAAATCGTCCCGCCAAGGAAACTCCGCCACACGGTCCGCCCATTTTGCCGCAATCTCCTGAGTGGCGTCGGTGCTCCCTGTGTCCACCACCACAATTTCCTCCACCAGATCCCGCACCGATGCCAGACACCGGGCCAGCACAGCCTCCTCATTCTTCACAATCATGCACACGCTTACAGCTGCCATGCCAATCACTCCCTTCTCAGCATTTTATGCCGAAATTCCCGTTGTGTTCTAATTTGGAATATGATATAATGCAAGCCAAACGCAAACGACTCAGACCGGGAGGAAATGGATTATGACACTGGGGGAGTACCTGCACGCATTGAAGGGCCAGCGTGCGGCGGTGATTGGCATCGGCGTGAGCAATACGCCGCTTATCCGGATGCTGCTGCGGGCGGGTGTGGATGTGACGGCCTGCGACCGGAAGGACAGGGCCGCTCTGGGCGCTTTGGCGGAGGAGCTGGAGGAGGCGGGATGCCGTCTGCACCTGGGGGAGGGGTATTTGGACAGCTTGCAGGCGGATGTGGTGTTCCGCACGCCGGGACTGCACCCGCGGTTTCTGGAGGAGCTGCGGAAGCGGGGCTGTCAGATCACCTCGGAGATGGAGGTCTTCTTTGAGGTCTGCCCCTGCCCAATCCTAGCCGTCACCGGCAGCGACGGCAAGACTACCACCACCACCATCATTGCCAGGCTGCTGGAGGCGGCGGGACACACAGTCCATTTGGGGGGCAATATCGGCCACCCGCTGCTGTGTGAAGCGGACCATATCCAGCCCACAGATCTGGCGGTGGTGGAGCTGAGCTCCTTCCAGCTGATGACCATGCGAAAAAGTCCACGGATGGCGGTGCTCACCAATCTGGCTCCCAACCACCTGGATATCCACACGGATATGGAGGAATACGTCTCCGCCAAATCCGCTATTTTTACCCATCAGGGGCCGTCGGACGCTGCGGTTTTCAACTGGGACAACGAGATCACCCGGGAGCTCTCCCGAAAAGCTCCCGGCAGGGTAATTTACTTTACACGCAATGCGACCCATGGGATTCCACGGGGTTGCTTCCTCCGGGACGGCGCTGTCTGGTACCGGGATACGGCGGGGGAGCGGGCGGTTCTGCCTCTGGCGGATATCCTTCTTCCCGGCGTCCACAACGTAGAAAACTATATGGCGGCTATCTGCGCGGTTCAGGGGATGGTCCCGGACGAGACGGTCCGGGCCTTTGCCAAAACCTTCGGCGGCGTGGAGCACCGCATTGAGCTGGTGCGGGAGCGGCGTGGGGTGCGCTGGTACAACGACTCCATCGCCTCCAGCCCCAGCCGCACCATCGCGGGACTCCGCTCCTTCCGGGAGAAGGTGGTTCTCATCGCCGGCGGCAAGGACAAGGGCATCAGCTACGCCCCCCTGGGGCCGGTGGTCAATGACCATGTAAAGCTGCTGATCCTCTGCGGGGCTACCGCCGGGGCTATCCGGAAGGCGGTGGCGGAGGCGGAAAACTACCGTGGCCTGGAGATTTTAGAGGCGAAGGATTACCCCGCTGCCGTAGCGCTGGCGGCGGAGCGGACCGGTGTGGGGGATGTGGTGATTCTCTCCCCGGCCAGTACCTCCTTCGACCGCTTCAAAAACTTTGAGGAGCGGGGGCGGGTCTTTAAGGATCTGGTGGGCCGTCTGCCGGACTGAGGAATTTCCCGGGAAATTTCCGGCATACTGGAAAAGCTCTGGGGCATAGCCTGCTGTGAGGTGATGTGCTATGCGCCGGAGGTACCGGACGCCCCTGTCCGGGCGGCAGAGGGCGGCTCTGATCTGCTTTTTCGCGGCTGTGATGCTCACAACCCTGTCCGCTGTCGGCATGATCCACCTGCGGAGCCTGCTGGGAAATCTGGCGGTGACGCGGGTGTCCAATATGGTCAACCGGCTGGTGGTGGCCGCTGTGGACGAGGCCGTCCAGAGCGGCGAGGTCCAGTACGACCGGCTGATTACCATCGAAAAGGACAACGAGGGCCATATCACCGCCCTCCAGAGCAATATGGCCGGGTTCAACGCCCTCCAGGCCAGCATCAGCGAGGACGTCCTCCGGCGGATGGAGGAGATATCCACCAGCGATCTGTCGATCCCCCTGGGAACCCTCACCGGATCGGCCCTGCTTGCTGGACGGGGACCCAGCTTCACCGTGCGGATGCAGTCCACGGGAAGCTGTACCGCCACCTTTTCCAACGACTTCTCCGACGCGGGCATCAACCAGACCACCCACCGAATCCTGCTGAATGTGGATGTGTCGGTGAGCATCCTGCTCCCCGGCTTCCGCACCGGAACCAAGGTCAGCAATACCTTCTCCGTGGCGGAGACGGTTATTGTCGGCGCGGTCCCGGACAGCTATACCTACTTCCACTCCGGCAGAGATCCGGAGGGAGAAGCCTACGATTACTCTATCAATAACGGATAAATAAAGTTTTCTTTTGAACCTTTTCTTGTTCACAAGAAAAGGTTGAGCAACAGGAGGAGCCATGGACTACAAAAGCGAGCTCAAGGAGCTGCGGGATGCCCTCAATGAGGCCGGATACCGCTACTATGTGCTGGACAATCCGACTATTTCTGACTACGAATACGACCGGATGCTCCGCCGCCTGGAGGAGCTGGAGGCGGAGCATCCGGAGGAGATTACCCCCGATTCCCCCACCCAGCGGGTGGGGGGTACACCGCTGGAGAGCTTTCAGCAGGTGGTGCATCCGGTGCCGCTGGAGAGCTTGCAGGACGTGTTCTCTCCGGAGGAGGTGGAGGAATTCGCCGCCCGGATGGAGGAGGCCATGGAGCAGGTCCGGTACAGCGTGGAGCCCAAGGTGGACGGACTGAGCGTGGCTCTGGAGTACCGGGACGGCGTCTTCTTCCAGGGGGCTACCCGGGGAGACGGCAGAGTGGGGGAGGACGTGACAGAAAACCTCCGGACCATCCGCTCGATCCCCATGGTCCTCCCGGACAAGCTCCCCCGGCTCATCGTCCGGGGGGAGGTGTTCATGCCCAAGGGGGTGTTCCACCGGCTCAACCGGGCCCGGGAGGAGCGGGAGGAAGCGCCCTTCGCCAATCCCCGAAACGCCGCCGCCGGGTCCCTGCGGCAGCTGGACCCTAAAATCTGCGCCGCGCGGTGTTTGGAGATCCGGGTTTTCAATTTGCAGCTGG
>JAIEIQ010000343.1 GCA_029065305.1 Oscillospiraceae bacterium | reverse complement strand
GCCACTTCCTACATTTTATCCCTCATTAACTTTGTGGCCTGTCTGGTAATGAAGACAGACAGGCCCCTTTTCGACAGGCTGAGGGGGTCGGGCATTCTGCCCGGCCCCCCCTTTTTTCAGAAATGATTGCGTTAAAAGAGGCCGGCTTAGCGACGCTAAGCCGGCCTCTGCTCTTGTGGAATTATCCTCCGCGCACCGCCCCATTGGCGGGCTTGTCCTTCTTTTGCAGCTTTCCCAGCATCTTCCGGTACCGCTCTGCAATCGGGCCGGCATCCTTGTAGATAGCGGCCTTTCCGCTCCACTGCTGGCCGTCCTTCTCCGCCGTCACCGTCAGATACAGCCGCCGGTGGACCTTGCACTTGCAGCGGGCCACCTGCTCCGTGGGCAGGGTGCGCACCCATCTCCCCCTGCTCAGCGCCCCGCCGCACAGGGGGCACGCCGGCTGGGCCACCTCCGGCCGGTTCTTGCAGGCCCAGCGGGTGTCAAAGCTCCCCAGCTCCGCCTCCCACAGGGGCGGACGGCCCTTCTGCCTGGGGGGCCGGCGGAAGAGCTGGAGCCCCTCGTACCGGTCCAGCAGAGTCTGATAGACCAGGATAGTATAATAGGTATCGTTCCAGGCGCTGTGAAAGTCCAGGTCCGCCCCGATGCCCAGCTCCGTCACCGCCTTCTCCAGTGACGGCTGACAGGCCGGACTGCCCTCCACCAGCCGCTGGTACATGTATTGCAGGTCAAAATACTCGCACTTCCAGTCCGCGTCAAAGCAGAGCCGGTGGTGGGCGAAGTTTGCCAGCAGCACCTCTACGTCGTTGTTCCCCCACTCCACAAACACCGGCGCGTTCCCGCACCAGCGGAGAAAGTCCGGGCCCAGCTCCAGAAAGATGGGGGCATCGGCCAGCAGGGCGCGCAGCTCCTCCCTGCCGTAGGGCAGCAGGCGGTAGGTCCGGCCCTCCAGCTTCCGGCCCACGGTGGGACGGATATAGCTGTGGAAGGAGTCCACCATAGCCCCGCTGGCCGGGTCCACCTTCATAGCGGCCACCTCGATGAGCTCGTGAAAGGGGAGGCGGGCTCCCGACCGGTCCCGGTAGAAGGTGGTATTCCACTCCAGGTCCATAAAAATCAACTCGTGCATGACTCAGCACTCCAATAATCGTTCTCTCTTTTCGGAAAAGTGTTCCCACTGTTAATTGCTGAATTTCCTTATTCTTTCCAGTGTTCAAGCTCTTCAGCCGGGAAGGCTTTTGTCCAATGATATGGCTGTAATTCTCTTAATTCTACAAATCTGATTTTATTCTCTTTCGTTGTGACAGCCACTTGTACATCTTCGCCCCAATATCGCAATCTCTCCTGACAGATGCCGCACGGCGATAATACTCTATATTGAGAATTTTCATCATCACGGATAAGGCACATGCAATGCGTTACTTTTTCATTATATTTGTGGGCTTCAAGCATAGCTCCCAATTCAATACATACGATTGCGGATGCGTTAGCGGTTTCAATTGAGACACTTGTATAATAATTCCCCTTGGACGTGTGAACAACACCAGCGCCACCCCAGCCGGCAGGATACCTCTTTTCTATTAGTTCCACTGCTTTCTGATACATCTCATTTTCGATTTCGTAATATCTCATAAAGGCCTCCACAAATCCCAGTCTATACACTTGATTATAAAATATATGGATACTGTTTGCAATGTACATTTATGAGTTGTTTACCATAGATACACAATTTCAAAAAGGGCGTAATCGTTTCATATCCGCCGGAAGAGGGGCGGTAAAGTCCAGCAGCGCCCCGGTTGCCGGGTGGCGCAGCGTCAGGCGGCAGGCGTGGAGGGCAGGACGTGGAATGAGCGCCCGGTCCTCCGTGCCATAGAGCCAGTCCCCGGCCAGGGGACAGCCCATAGCGGCCATATGGACCCGGATCTGATGGGTCCGGCCCGTCTGGGGCCACAGCGCCACCAGCGTCAGATCCCCATTGCGGCACAGGGTCCGGTATCGGGTGCAGGCGGCCTGTCCGTCGGGGCAGACCTGCCGCTTGACGGCGGACCCCGGGGCCCGTCCGATGGGAAGGTCCACAGTCCCCGCCGGCGGGTCCGGCCTCCCCACGCAGACCGCCAGATAGGTCCGCTGGAAGCCCCCGCCGTGGAGCTGCCGCCGGAGGCGGTCGTGCATATAGCCGGTCTTGGCTACGGCCATGAGGCCGGTGGTGCCCCGGTCCAGCCGGTTCACCGGGTGGAAGGAGGCCCCTGGCCCCAGATAGCGGACCACACCTCCCGCCAGAGTGGGCTCCCCCGGGGCGAGGGAGGAGGGGATCACTGCCAGTGGGGCGCTCTTGTTGAGGAGGAGCAGATGCTCGTCCTCAAAGAGGATATCCAGCGCCAGCTCCACAGGCTCCACCCCGGCGGGCCTCTCCGCAGCGGAGAGATCCGCCGTCAGCCGGTCCCCGGGACGGGGGCGGGCGTCGGTGTGGACCGGAGCGCCGTTGAGCAGAAGGCCCCGGTCCGTCCGCTTGAGCCGCTTGACCAAGGTGGAGGAGAGCCCCAGCTCCCCGCGCAGGAGGGAGAGGACAGTCCGCCCGGCCTGCCGCTCCTCCACGGTCAGCTCCAGATACGGCACAGGCGATCCCCCCTTTTTGGCTCAGTTTTTGTATTATACAACACCCGGCGGATATTTTCAACCGATTCCGGCGGAAAAGGCGCCCATTATTGGGAAAAGCCCGGGCTCCAAAGCCGCTCCAGGGAAAAATTTTTCCCAGGCTTTCCCCACGGGCAGGCCGGGGTTGACAACCCTCCTCCGGACTGTTAGAATGGAACAGCGAGTAAGACAGGCAGTCGCGCGGCGAAGCCGAAAGGCCCGCCGTGAGGAAAGTCCGGGCTCCACAGGGCAAGGATAACGGGTAACGCCCGCCGAAGGCGACTTCAGGAAAAGTGCAACAGAGATATACCGCTGGGCCAGCGCCCAGCAAGGGTGGAAAGGCGAGGTAAGAGCTCACCCATCGGCTGGAGACTGTCCGATGCTGTAAACTCTATCCGGAGCAACACCGCGGGAGGACGCAAGGCCGGCCCGGCCGTCCTCAGGAGGTGGCTGGAGCGGTCCGGCAACGGGCCGCCAAGATAGATGACTGCCAAATACAGAACCCGGCTTACAGTCTTGCTCGTTCTATGGGGGGAAGGTCGCAGACCTTCCCTCTTCTCAATGGCTGGAAAAGCAGCCTCCTTCGGCCGGAAACCGCCGGAAGCGTGCCGATCCTTTTCTCCCATTTGACATTTCCGCGCAGCCGGGGTACAATAGAAAAAACGCTTTAGGAGGGTCCCTGTCATGCTTTATTCCGACAATCCCAGGGTCCATTACGAAAAAGCCCAGCTGGCGGAGGCCATCTGCCAGCTCCGCTTTCCCACCATCCTGTCCATCGGCACAAAGGAGCCCGCCGATTTTCAGGAGGCTATCCGGGCTATGTTCCCCCGCTACGCCGCCAAGCGGGAGCAGCCCGCCCCCCGCATCGCCAATCTGGGCACCCCCCAGGCCAAGCTGGAGGCCCAGGACCCCGTCATCAATTATAACTTTGTCTCCGCCGACGGCCGCTGGAAGCTGAATCTGACCAACAGCTTTATCTCCCTGTCCACCGTGGCTTACCCGGGGTGGGAGAGCTTTGGCCAGCACTTCGATCTGCCCCTGGCTCAGTTCATCCGCATCTATCAGCCCGCCTTTTTTCAGCGCATCGGCCTGCGGTATGTGAATATCTTCTCCCGCCGGGCCCTGGAGCTGGAGGGGGAGCCCTGGCGGGAGCTGATTGCCGCCCCCTATCTGGGCGTGCTGGCGGAGGAGGATGTGGAGGAGGGCCGGACCCGCAAGTGCTCCGTGGACGTGGAGCTGGAGCTGGACAGCTCCTGCCGGGCCAGGGTCCACGCGGGCCCCGGCATGGTGAAGAAGAATGTCCCTAACGCCCCCGCCGACACGGAGGTAAAATTCATTTTCGACCTGGATCTGTCCATGTCCGGACAGATTGACCCCCGGATGGCCGCCGCCGGTCTGGAAACGCTTCACGGCCACTCCACCCCCATCTTCCAGGGGGCCATCACCGACAAGCTCCACGCCGCGCTGGAGCCGGCGTAGCGCGAAAAATCGAGGAGCGCCCCGACAATGGGGCGCTCCTTTTTTGTACCGCCGGCGCCGGAAGCCCCCGGAGGGGACCCGCCGTCAGCCCGCCGCCATGGCGTCCGCCACCTGCGCGTCATCCAGCCACCACAGGCTCTCGGCTGTAATCCGGTGAATGCCTGGAGCCTCCCCGGGGCGGGTGGAGACGGTCAGCGCCCCGGTGTCTGGGTTCCGGCCCAGGCAGGTGGGATAGAGGCTGACGTTCTCCGCCCATTGGCACTCCAGGGCGTAGGTTTCCCCAAAGATTCCGGCAATCTTGGAGACGGGGCGCAGGGTGATATCCCCTGCGGTGGTCCAGCGGGTTCCGATCAGGCGCATCTCGTAGTGGAGCCGGGCATCGGCGGGGATGGTCCCGTCCTCGCCGTAGGGGGACCAGTACACCGTCCCGTCGGTACCGGCGTGGGAGGAGCCGTGGTACAGCCTTCCGGAGGTCACGCGCACATCCGTCGAGTCGCTGAAGGAGATGGGCAGAGCGCCGCGGCCGTTGGCGGTCCACAGGAAGCCGCCCTTCTCCGGATCGGGGAACGCCTCCGCCAGATCGATGAGCTCATAGAGCCGGAGAGGGATAATAGAGCCCTCCCCCAGCAGAAGAGCGCCGCCGTCCGCCTCGCTGAACTGCCAGACGGTAAACGCCCGGTCCTCGTCGTCCTCGTCAAAATAGACTCTCCCCTCTGCGGAGCTGTTTTTCGGACAGAGCTGGCCGGCCAGGCCGATTTCGTTGGCGTACTGCTCCAACCCGGCGCGCAGAAACATGTCGTCCACGGGCTCCTGACCGGCCAGCTTTCCGGAGAAGGTCCCGCCGTCGCTGAAGGCGATCTCCAGCCTGCCGCCAATCTCCTGGACCCGGGCATAATAGCTGCCGTCGGCGGGCAGATAGTTCAGCGACATCTGCTCATAGAGCAGAGCCCCGCCGGTGTAGACCGGGGCGTCCTCCCTGACGGCCAGGGGCGCGGCGGCGGGGTCCCCGTCCGCTTTTTCCGCCGGCGGATCCGTCAAAAAGCACACCGCCGCAGCGGCGCAGGCCAGGAGGGCGGCGGCTGTCACCCAGAAGGCCGGTTTCTTGTAGTGGAGCACATTCTTCACCCTCTCCTTCACGCCCACCTCCCCGAAGGCCAGGGGGCAGGCGGCGATTGTGTTCCGGCTGACACTGCACTGAAGCAGGGTCTGGGAGTAGCGCCTTCTGCCCGCCGGGTCCAGGTCCCGGGCCACCCGCTCGTCACAGGCCAGCTCGATGTCCCGGCACAGCAGCACATAGGCGATCCACACCATGGGCTGAAACCAGTAGACCGCCAGCAGCAGGTAGGCGGCAGGCTTGACCCAGTGGTCCCAGCGGCGGATGTGGGCCCGCTCGTGGGCCAGAACGCAGGCCCGGCTCTCCCCGTCCAACCCCTCCGGCAGGTAGATCCGGGGCCGGAGGAGGCCCAGGAGAAACGGGGTGTCAATCTGGCCGCACAGCCAGACCCCGTCCCCCTCGGGCACCGCCTCCGCCAGACGCCGCCGCAGCCGCAGCCAGCTCGCCAGGGCCCAGAGGAGCATCAGGGCCATGCCCGCGATCCACACCGCCGCGCAGAGAAGGAGCACGCTCCGGGTGTGTCCGGCGGGGGGAGGGACGGCTTTGTAGTAGTCCGACAACTGCTCGTTGACAGCGACGTTAAGTGTGGCGACGCCGGAGTGGACATAGAAGGCGTCCCGCCCCAGCACTGTCTGGGGAACCGTCTCCGCGCTAGGGATGAGGCTCAGGGCGCTCTGGACGGAAAAGGGGCAGATCAGCCGCAGCCCCACCAGCCCCCACAGCAGGCACCGGGCGGATTTGGGGGCCTTCTTCAGCGCCAGCCGCAGGATGATGACCGCCAAAACCAGCCACCCCGCCGCAGCGCCACGGTTCCATAGGGACAGAAACAGGCTCTCCATCTTACACCTCCTCATACTGGTCGATAAGGCGGCGGATCTCCGCCGCCTCCTGGGCGGTAAGGGGCTTGCCGCTGGTGAAAGCCGCCACGAACCGGGGCAGGGACCCGCCGAAGGCCCTGTCCACAATCTCCCGGCTCTCGCTGGTCTGCACCTGCTCCCGGGAGACCAGGGATGTGACCACGGCGTTCTCCAGCCGCACCACCCCCCGCTCCGACAGGCGCTTGATGACGGTATAGGTGGTGGACTTCTTCCACCCCAGCCTCTCCCGGCAGAGCCGCACCAGCTCCGTACTGCTCACCGGCTCCCGCTCCCAGAGGATCTGGCAGAAGCGGTGCTCGCTCTCAAAAATTTTTGGTGTGTCCATAGGCTCGCCCCCCTTGGTTTAACGTGTTAGACCTTCTATGGATAGTCTAACAGATTAGACCTCCTTTGTCAAGCGGGGACCGCCGTGCTTCAGGAAAAAAAGTCCCGACCGCTTTGGCTGAGCGGCCGGGGGCTCTTTTTATCTCTGTTCCTTCTCTCTGCGGACATTTCCGCTGCTGATGCCAGCGGCCTTCTCCTCCAGCGGCAGCCAGTCCAGCACGCGCTGGAGATACCTGCCCCAGAAGTCGAAGTCGTGGACGCCGGGGCCCTCCTCCCAGCACAGGTCCGCCCCCTGCTCCCGCAGGAAGTCCCTGTACTTCCGGTTGGGCTCAATGAGGAAATCCTCCGTCCCGCAGGCCAGATACAGCTTGGGGATCGGCAGCCCCTCCCCCTTTCTCCGGCGGTAGAGCGCCTCGCAGTCTGCGTCGCTGCCGGCCAGCCTGTCCAGGTCGCCGAAAACCGCCTCGCAGTAGGCCCTGCGCTGGGTGTAGTCCGCGCTGCTGTTGTCCAGCAGCGGAATCCGGTCCGCCAGAAAAGCGCTGGAAAGCCCCGCCGCGTACCCGAAGGTCTCCCCATATTTCAGCCCGTTGCGGACCGCCCCATAGCCGCCCATGGAGAGCCCGGCGATATAGGTGTCCTCCCGCTCCCGGGAGAGGTGGAAGAGCCGCCGGGTCTGCTCCACCAGCTCCTCCCCGATGAACCGCCCATAGGCCTCCCCGGTGGCCGCGCAGTCCACATAAAACCGGTTCTCCCCCGCCGGCATGATCACCGCCAGGCTCCGCTCCTGGGCCCACATCATCACGCCGGTGGCGCAGACCCAGTCGATATTGCTGCCGTACAGACCGTTGAGCAGGTACAGCGTCTTATAGGGCCGGTCCGCGGGCCGGACCGGCTCCCCCTCATAGCGCACGTTGTCCACCGGCACCACAGCGGTGACGGGAACCGTGCGCATCAGGCACTTTGAAAAAAGATCCATGCGGATAAGGGCCATTGGATATACCTCCTCATATCACTCCGCCTGCTCCGTCCGGTACTGCTCCGGATTTTTCAGATAGTCCATCACCATGCGGTAGGTCGCGCCGATGGTCTCCTGGACGGACAGGTCCTTGGAATCATAGTCAATCTGAATGCCGTGGATATCCCCGATGTACCGAAAATCAGACAGCCGGTTCACCAGCTGCTGGCGGAAGGTGTCGTCCGCCAGGCCGAAGTCGCCCTGAAAAATAATGTGGGTCGGGTCCATAATCAGGATGATGTTGCGCAGGGCGAAGGAGAAAATGTCCGCGTAGTAGGCGGATTCCCGCCGGCACAGGGGATCGCCGCGCCGGGAGCCCTCAAAAAGACGCTGGAAGGTCATCTCCTCCACCGGCACGCCGGCCAGACAGCTCTCCCCGTAGGCCTCCTCCTGCCGGGCAAGCCGCTCCCGCA
>JAIEIQ010000342.1 GCA_029065305.1 Oscillospiraceae bacterium | reverse complement strand
CCCGCAGGCCCCGCTGCTTCAGGAGCCGCCCCAGGGACGCCGCCGTGATGCCCTTCCCCAGGCCGGAGACGACGCCGCCGGTCACAAAGATATACTTTACCGCCACAAAAATCACTCCCCAAAATAAAAAATCCAAGCCGACATTCTAAACCCTGCAGCCGGAGAAGTCAAGAGCCCGCCCCAGGATTTTTCCCGGGGCGGGCTCTTCCGGTAACTTTTTTACCGGACAGCGATAGCTTCAATTTCCACCATGGCGTCCTTGGGCAGGCGGGCCACCTCCACGGCGCTGCGGGCCGGGGGATCCTTCTCAAAGAAGGAGGCGTAGACCTCGTTCATGGCGGCAAAATCGTTCATGTCCTTGAGAAACACCGTGGTCTTGATCACGTTCTCCAGGCTCAGTCCGGCCTGGGCCAGCACCGCCTGGACGTTCTTCAGGGACTGCCGGGTCTGCTCCCCGATGCCGCCCTCGACGAAGGCCCCGGTGACCGGATCCACGGGCAGCTGGCCGGAGGTGATGACGACGCTGCCGCCGTCGATGCCCTGGGAGTAGGGGCCGATGGCCGCGGGGGCGTTTTGGGTCGCAATAACTTTTTTCATAGGAAATCTTCTCCTTACTCAAATGATGGATTTATTCTAACAAAGTTTTCCTGAAAGGTCAACCGTTGACGATCCGCAGCGCGAGTTTGCCGCCGCTGGCGGTCAGCATGGCCCTGGCCCCGCTCTGGAAGGGGTAGCCGCCGTAGTCAACATCCCCCGGATGGTAGTTTTGGGCGATCACGGCGGCGACATGGACGGGGCCCTCTCCGGACAGGGCCGAAACGTCCACTGGGATCTGAACGCGGAAGGGGACGCCGGCGGTGACAGGCGTCTCACCCGCCTCCCTGCCCACACGGAGCACGGCGTAGTTGTAGGTCCCGTTCAGGGCCGAGGAACCGCTGAACCGGAGGGTATTGCCGTCCACCACCTCCAGACGGGTCCAGGTCCCGGCGAACTCCTCCTGGTAGGCGGTGACCACGCCGTCCGCCGGGAGCTTGGTGCGGATAACGCCGTCGCTCCCGATCTCCGTCTCTCCCGGCCAGCTGGGGGCGGTGGGCTGGGGCGTGCTGGGGGTACTTGGCGTACTGGGAGTATTGGGAATGCTGGGCCGCTCGGGCGCACTCGGCGTATCCTGTGTATTGGGTGCTTCGGGCGTCACTGGCTGGGCCCCGCCGCCAACGCGCGTGAGCCCGGAGGGTTCCCACACGTAGATCGTGGGCTTCCCGCTCTCATCTACCTTGGTATAGAGCTCCGTTCCGCTGGGGAAGGAGGTCCAGGGCTCGGAGATGGCGACAATGATATGGCGCAACTCGGCCAGCTCCGGCCGGTATGCCTCCGTGCCGAGATAGAAGGGCTCCCCCGGGGTGATGTTCGCCTGGGGCCGGGAGGTCACCCCCAGAAACGCCTTGCTGAACCTCTCGTCTTGGATGCGCCCGGTGAGGATATAGTCGTCGCCCTCCACGGACACCTCCAGCCAGTTTCCGTTCCAGTCCTCCCGGTAATAGGTGGTCGCCCCCTTATCCGGGATGTCGGTGCGGGTGATGCGCACGCCGTCCACTTCACAGTCCATGGTGGGGAATCGCGGGTCGGGGGCGGTGCGGAATTCCACCTGCTTCTGCCCCTCGCCGGGGTCCGTCTCCGCGTTGGCGCTGACAGTCAGCTCAAAAATGTTGATATACCGACCATTTCGGATTGGATTAGCATGGGAAGCGTCCAACTCCGGGTCCGCCCACAAAATCCGATTCCCATAGACGGAGGGGTCGCCGCTGGGGATGATATATCCGGGCAGAGACTTTGTCTCCCCCACCTGGTTCCCCTGACCGTCGAAGACGGCGTATTGAAGCGGGTCATAAGTGTAGGACCAGTTCTTCCAAGAGGGGCGGGTAACCTGCCACATGACAACAAAGGTGTTGTTATTGACCTCCACCAGACAGATATCGTTGACATAGGCGCTGCCATCGGCGGGGAAGCTGGTGAGCCACTTGATCTGGGTCTCGCCCTCGCCTTTGGGGATAACAGCCAGAAAGGCATTGGCCTTTTCCAGGCTGTCGCCGCCCTTCTGGGGGGAGGACGCGCCGGCGAAGAGGTAGTGTCCGGAGGACACGCCCATGCCCCCGGGGATAGCGTTGGTGGCGTTGTCGCCAATGGCCCCATCGAAGGGGAAGAAGTTTCGCTCCTTGGTGGTCCCCCAATGGTTCTCATCGTTTACCGCGAAGCCCCGGGGATATCCGTCACCCTGATCGATGTAGACCGGCGCGCCGTCGCTGAAGGCCGCGTACTGGGCGAAGGAGTGGCTGACATGGTTGACGGGGAATTCCTTGCTCTGCTCCAGCACGGTCATGTCCGAGACTCGGATCTTGGCGGTAAAGTTGGACTGATGCCGCAGTCCGTCGTCCGTCAGATACCGCTGGCGGGAGGTGTGGAGAATCAGCGTTCCGTCATGCTCCGCCATGGCGGTGTGCCCGGTGTGGCGGAAGGGCTCGGTGGTAAAGCAGTCGGAGATGTCCGACGTCCCTAACTTGTTCCAGTTCTTGTCGTACTTGACCACCCGGAACACGGTTTTGCTGTTATTCTCCTCCGCATTATCCTGGCCGAAAGCCAGAAAGTAGTTGTCCCCGCTCTCGTAGAATCCGCCGCACTTCTCCAGCTCCATAGGGATCGCTTTTGAGCCCGTACGAGTACCGGCGCTGTTGTAGGTCTCCAGCTGAACCTGTCTGCGGTTGGAACTGATGTACAGTACGGACTGTTGCCCCCCGTTCTCCAGCGCATAATAGTAAGCGCTGTTGGCGCCCAGGCGCTGGTCGGCATATACCTCAAAGGCGGTGTCCATCATGTGGATGCCCTGCTCCGCCCTTCTGGCCTTGACGGCGGCTTCCGCCGAGGTGTAGAGCCGGTCCACCATCACGCAGGCCTCCTGCCAGGTGAGGGTGCCCTGGGGCTTGAAGTTCCCGGTGCTGTCCCCCTGGAGGATGCCCATGCGGGAGGCCCGGGCTACGCTGTCCGCCGCCCAGGCGCTGATGGACCCCTGATCGGAGAAGCTCTTCCCCGCGCCCTCCTGGGGGGCGGGGACGCCGCCGTAGGTCTCCAGGGCGTCGACGGCGGCGCACATCATCTTTGCCGCCTGCTCCCGGGTGAGATTGCTGCGGGCGTCGGCCACCCGCTGGCCGTTTTGGGTGCTTCCCTCCGTGATGCCGAAGGCCGCGCCGTAGTACATGCCGTAGTCGGAGTCCACACTGGGGATATCCGTGAAGTACCCGTCTGCTGCGGGCTCCACCAATCCAATCTTCTCCCAGTCGCCCTCCATCTGGACTAGGCTTACCAGCATCTGGCAGAACGCGCCCCGGTTGATGGCGCTGGCGGGGTCCGTGCTGCCGGTATAGAGCTGCCAGCCCAGCAGGCCCACGTCCTCCAGGTGCGTGCACTGCTCCGCCGCCCAGGAGGACGGCTCCTTGGAGAAGGCCCTCGCCGGCAGGCACAGCGCCGCCGCCAGCAGCAGCGCCGGCAGCAGGCAGATGAAATAACGTTTTTGCCGCATTTCCGCAATTCTCCTTTTTCCTTGATGGGATTCTCTTTTTAACTATAACATGCCTGGAGGCCTGTTGCAAGACGTATTGTGCCCCGTTGACACCGCCGCCCCCGGCGCGGTATAATGCCATCGAGCCCCGCGCCCGCCAATCTTTACTGAACTGATGAGGAGCACGCCTATGTCCGGTTTTTTCGCCTACATCTCCCGCATGAAGTACATCACCCGCTGGGCCCTGATGCGCAACAGCGTCTCCGAGAACATCCAGGAGCACAGCCACATGGTGGCCGTCCTGGCCCACGCCCTGGGGG
>JAIEIQ010000341.1 GCA_029065305.1 Oscillospiraceae bacterium | reverse complement strand
GTTCGCCAGGGACGCCCGGGCCAACGGCTTTGGGGCCATCATCGCCGCCGCCGGCATGGCGGCGCATCTGGCGGGGGCGCTGGCGGCGCAGACAACCCTGCCGGTCATCGGCATTCCCATGAAATCCAACGCGCTGGACGGCGTTGACGCCCTCCTGTCCACGGTGCAGATGCCCTCCGGGATTCCGGTCGCCGCAGTCGCCATCGACGGGGCTGTCAACGCCGCTCTGCTTGCGGTGCAGATCCTGGCGGTGGAGGACGGCGGACTGGCCGCGAAGCTGGAGGAGAAGCGGGACAGAGACGCCCGGAAGGTCCTCCAGGCCAGCGCGGAGGCTGAAGCGGAGTTCAATTCATAAAAGACATCATTATTTGGGAGGCACTATCATGGAAAAGAAAGAACAGCTCTACGAGGGCAAGGCCAAGAAGGTGTATGCCACCGCCGACCCCAATCTGGTTATCGTCTCCTACAAGGACGACGCCACCGCCTTTGACGGCGCCAAGAAGGGCACCATCCGGGGCAAGGGCGCGGTGAACAACCGCATGAGCAACTTCCTCATGGGAAAGCTCGCCGGGGCCGGCATCCCCACCCACCTTGTGGAGGAGCTGAACGACCGGGAGACTGTGGTGAAAAAGGTGGAGATCGTCCCTCTGGAGGTCATTGTCCGCAACGTCTCCGCCGGCTCCTTCTCCAAGCGCTACGGCGTGGAGGAGGGCATCCCCTTTGACGAGCCCACCTTCGAGTTCTCCTACAAGAACGACGATCTCCACGACCCCCTGCTTAACACCTCCCATGCCCTGGCCCTGAAGCTGGCCACCCGGGAGGAGATCGGCACCATCCGCGCCATGGCCCTGAAGGTCAACGAGGTGCTCAAGGCGTTCTTCGCCGGCTGCGGCGTGCGGCTCATCGACTTCAAGCTGGAGTTCGGCCGTCTGCCGGACGGGAGCATTGTCCTGGCCGACGAGATCTCCCCCGACACCTGCCGCTTCTGGGACGCCAAGACCAATGAGAAGCTGGACAAGGACCGCTTCCGCCGGGATCTGGGCAGCGTGGAGGACGCCTATCAGGAGATGATGCGCCGGGTGTTCGGCAGCTGATATAGGAGGCAAAACCATTGGGAGGCTTTTTCGGAGCGATTTCAAAACGGGACGTGACCCTGGATGTCTTTTTCGGCGTGGACTACCACTCCCACCTGGGCACCCGCCGGGGAGGCATGATCCTCTACGACCGGGCCGATGGTTTCCAGCGGCAGATCCACAACATCGAAAACACGCCCTTCCGCACCAAGTTTGAGAAGGATATCGCCAAATTCCACGGCTGCGCCGGCATCGGCTGCATCAGCGACACGGACCCCCAGCCCCTGCTGGTCCGGTCCCACCTGGGGCTGTACGCCATCACCACCGTGGGCATCATCAACAACGCCGAGGCCCTGGTGGAGCGGTACTTTTCCGACCACGGCCACCAGTTTATGGCTATGAGCTCCGGGGCCGTCAACGCCACCGAGCTCACCGCCGCCCTCATCAACCAGAAGCCCTCCCTGATAGAGGGCATCCGCTATGCCCAGGAGGTCATCGACGGCTCCGCCACCATCCTCATCCTCACCCCCGAGGGCATCATCGCCGCCCGGGACAGGCTGGGCCGCCTGCCGGTGCTTGTGGGGAAGAACGAGGACGGGTGCTGCGTGTCCTTTGAGTCCTTCGCCTATCACAAGCTGGGCTATGACAACGCCTATGAGCTGGGCCCCCGGGAGATTGTCCGGGTGACGGAGGACGGGTGGGAGACGCTGTCCCCTCCGGGGAAGAAGATGCGCATCTGCGCCTTCCTCTGGACCTACTACGGCTACCCCAACTCCAACTACGAGGGGGTCAACGTGGAGGTCATGCGCTGCCGCAACGGGGAGATCATGGCCAGGGACGAGATCGCCCGGGGCCAGCTGCCCAAGGTGGACTTTGTGGCGGGGGTGCCGGACTCCGGCGTGCCCCACGCCATCGGCTACGCCAACCGGTCCGGCAAGTTCTTCGCCCGGCCCTTTGTGAAATATACCCCCACCTGGCCCCGGTCCTTCATGCCCGCCGACCAGAGCATCCGCAATCAGGTGGCAAAAATGAAGCAGATCCCTGTGCCGGAGCTCATCGAGGGGAAAAAGCTGCTGTTTGTGGACGACTCCATCGTCCGGGGCACCCAGCTGCGGGAGACCATCGACTTTCTCTACGGCGCGGGGGCGGAGGAGGTCCACATGCGCTCCGCCTGCCCGCCCATCATGTACGGGTGCAAGTACCTGAACTTCTCCCGGAGCAACTCCGACATGGAGCTGCTCAGCCGGAGGACCATCCAGGCCCTGGAGGGGGACGAGGGGCAGAAGCACCTGGACGAGTACGCCGATGGCTCCACGGAGCGGGGGAAGTGCCTGCTGGAGACGATCTGCGGGGAGCTGGGCTTCAGCTCCCTGGGCTATCAGTCCATCGACGGCCTGCTGGAGGCCATCGGGATTGACCGGGATACCATCTGCACCTACTGCTGGACGGGAAAAGAATAAGTAAATTTGGGGAAAGCGAGAGGAAACATGAGCGAGAGCTATTCTGCCTCCTACGCCGCCGCCGGCGTAGACATCACCGCCGGATACAGGGCGGTGGAACTGATGAAACAGCATGTGGCCAGGACCATGTTCCCCGGCGTGGTGGACGGAATCGGGGGCTTCGGCGGGCTCTTTGAGCTGGATACCGCCGGGATGAGGCGCCCCTGCCTGGTCTCCGGCACTGACGGCGTGGGCACCAAGATCCGGATCGCCCAGCTGCTGGACAGGCATGACACCATCGGCATCGACTGCGTGGCTATGTGCGTCAACGATATCGTCTGCTGCGGGGCGCGGCCCCTCTTTTTCCTGGACTATATCGCTATTGGGAAAAACGAGCCGGAAAAGGTGGCCTCCATTGTCTCCGGCGTGGCGGAGGGCTGCGTCCAGGCGGGCTGCGCCCTCACCGGCGGCGAGACCGCCGAGCACCCC
>JAIEIQ010000340.1 GCA_029065305.1 Oscillospiraceae bacterium | reverse complement strand
GTGCTGACGCTGCTGGTCATCGTCAACGTCCGGGAGGCCCGGCAGGAGAAGCAGGCGGCCCAGCGGCGGTTGTAGCGGCATCCGCCCCTGAGGGCCTGCCGTGCAATAAATTTATTTTATTTTTGGAGGAATGAAGAATTGAAAAAGACGTTTGCCCTGTTGTTGGCGCTCACCATGGTGCTGACGCTCTGCCTGACCGGCTGCGGCGGCGGAAGCGGCGAGCGGATCGTCAACGTGTGCGGCTGGGGGGAGAACATCGACCCGGACCTCATTGACCAGTTTGAGCAGGAGACCGGCATCAGGGTCAACTATCAGACGGCGGAGAGCAACGAAACCATGTACGCCCTCATCAAGCAGGGCGGCACGGACTACGATGTGATTGTGCCCAGCGACTACATGATCGGGCAGATGATCGAGGAGGGGCTGTTGGCGGAGCTGAACTACGACAATATCCCCAACTTTGCGCTCATCGGCAGTCAATACAAGAACCTGAGCTACGACCCGGAGAACAAGTACACGGTCCCCTACACCTGGGGCACCCTGGGCATCATCTACAACTCCTCCATTGTGGAGGAGGAGCTGGACAGCTGGGGCGTTCTCTTTGACGGCAAATACAGCGGGAATATCGGCATGATCGGCAACCCCCGGGACGCCATCGGCACGGCCCTGATGTACCTGGGCTACTCCGTAAACACCACCGATGAGGCAGAGATCCGGGAGGCTTGCCAGCTCCTGAGCGACGCCAAGAGCAATGGCGTGTACCAGGGCTTTTTTATGGACCAGCTCTATGACAAGATGGAGGCCGGCGAAACCGCAGTCTGCGTCTACTACGCCGGGGACTTCCTGTCCATGCACGAGAACAACCCGGACCTGCGCTACGTGGTGCCCAAGGAGGGCAGCAACTGGTTTGTGGACGCCATGTGCGTGCTCCAGAGCGCGGAGCACAAGGAGGAGGCCGAGGCGTGGATCAACTTCATCTGCAAGACGGAGTCCTGCCTTGCCAACATGGATTTCATCTGGTACGCCTCCCCCAACAGCGAGGCCCTGGAGCAGTACCCCGCCTACTATGAGGAGATGAACGGCGAACCCATGGACACAGAGCTGTATGAGGTCATGGCGGCTCCTGCCAGTACGCTGGCTGACTGCGAGGCCTATCTGAATCTCCCCCAGGAGACGTTGGATCTGTACACCAACCTGTGGGTGGAGCTGGGCATCGGATAACCGAAGTTCAAAAAGACCGCCGCTGTCTGACAGCGGCGGTCTTTTTATCCCCTTCCCCACCCTCGCGGCGGCGGTCAATGCGTGGTTGTGCGGTGTAATTTGTTTTGGTGCGCGTGTTACAGTGCTGGGCGTAACAATAAAATTGGGACTCGAACCCGCGCCGGCCCATCTGCGCTTCCATGTGTGCAGCTCTCCAGCTGCCGCCGCATTCGCCCCGCCGCCGCTACCTGCTGGCTCTATAACAGCTCCGTGGTCCAGTTGGCCGCCTGGATGGCGTTGTCTGTCTCCCGAAGCTGGCGGGAGAGCGCGTCCGCCTTCTTCCGATACTCCGGTACCGGCACGGTACTGAAAACCCTAATCTCCGTGCGCATTCCCCTCTGGGTCAGGCTGCTGGCCGACATGAGAAAGTCGTGATAGGTCTGCACCCGCAGCTTCAGGCAGTCCCGCTTGGCCAGGAGCTCTGTTAAGGTTCCCTTCTCCGTCCGGGTCTCACAGTTGGTGCGGTTGATGCGGGCCATCAGCTCCTCCAGCTGCCCGGCGCAGTCCTCGTACTCCGCCAGCAGCTCCACCGGGTCCTCGGCGGGCTTCTCCCCCTCCTGAACCCGTGCGTTCTGGTGGAGGCGTTCCGCCAGCTGCCCCATCCGCTTTTGCAGGTCCGCGCGCAGCTGAAGCGCTTCCGCTAATTTCATCGGATATCCCTCCTAAAATAGTGTAATCTGGCTGGTGTCCGCCATTCCCGCGAAGACCCCCAGGGCCTTGAGCTGGTCGATGTTGGTCTTGGAGAGCTTGCTGCAGCACATGGAGAACTCCTCCACAGAGATGAAGGTCTGGCCCTTCCGCTTCTCCACCGTGTCCAGCGCCGCCGTCTCCCCCAGGCCCCGCACCGCCGTAAAGGGCGGAATCAGGGCGTCGTCGCCCTTGAGCACAAAGCGGGTGGCCTCGGACTCGTAGATGTTGATGGGCTCAAATCGGAAGCCCCGGAGGTAGAACTCGTAGCAGACCTCCAGCGTTACCGCCAGATCCTGTTCCACGGCGGCGGCGTCCTTGTTGTTCCAGATCTCCAGTAGCTTCCGCTTCACCGCGTCGAACCCGGCGCAGCAGTATTCCGCGTCGAAGGCCTTGGCCCGGATGGAGAAGAAGGTGGCGTAGAAGGCCAGGGGCTTGTGGACCTTGAACCAGGCGATCCGGAAGGCCATCATCACGTAGGCCACGGCGTGGGCCTTGGGGAACAGATAGCCGATTTTCGCCAGGGAGTCGATGTACCACGCAGGCACGTCGTGCTCCTCCATGGCCTCCTTCCAGCCCTCCTCAAAGCCGCCCTTTTTCACCTTGCCCTTCCGGACGGATTCCATGAAATTAAGCCAAAAT
>JAIEIQ010000034.1 GCA_029065305.1 Oscillospiraceae bacterium | reverse complement strand
CGGGCCCCTCCGTGCCTGTGGAGATCACCGGCCTGGGGGAGGTCCCCGGCGCGGGCAGCACCTTCAACGCCGTGGCCGACGAGCGGCTGGCCCGGGAGCTGGTGGAGCAGAGAAAGGCCGAGGAGCGGGCCAAGGCCGCCGCTCCCATTCAGAAGGTCAGCCTGGAGGATCTGTTCAGCCAGATCCAGGCCGGCGAGGTCAAGGATCTGAATATCATCGTCAAGGCCGACGTCCAGGGCTCCGCCGAGGCGGTGAAGGCCAGCCTGGAGAAGCTCTCCAACGAGGAGGTCCGGGTGCGGGTCATCCACTCCGGCGTGGGCGCTGTCAGCGAGAGCGACGTGATGCTGGCATCCACCTCCAAGGCGATTATCGTGGGCTTCAATGTGCGCCCCGACGCCTCCGCCCGGGACAGCGCCGCCCGCAGCAACGTGGATATGCGGATGTACCGGGTCATCTACGACGCCATCGGTGAGGTGGAGGCCGCTATGAAGGGTATGCTGGCCCCCAAGTTCCGGGAGGCCCTTATCGGCCACGCCGAGGTCCGGCAGACCTACAAGGTCTCCGGCGTGGGCACCGTCGCCGGGTGCTACGTCCAGGACGGGAAGATTCAGCGGTCCTGTCAGGTGCGCATCGTTCGGGACGGCATTGTTATCCACGAGGGAATGCTGGCGTCCCTCCAGCGGTTCAAGGACGCTGTCAAGGAGGTTGCCTCCGGGTATGAGTGCGGTATGTCCATTGAGAAGTTCAATGACATCAAGGACGGCGATATCATCGAGTGCTTTGTCATGGAGCAGATCGAGGTCTAAAACTTTGAACACAGAAAGGAGACGGCAGCTATGGGAATGACAGATAAGCAGTTTCAGAGTTGGGTGCGTTTTCTGCTGGAGGATCTGCGCGAGTTCAAGGAGGAGAAAGACCCGGAGAAACAGATGGCCAAGCTGGAAAAAATTCTTGACAATCTCCAAAAGACCCTAGAGGATTAAAAAGAGGGGGCGGGCGCTTCGCCCGCCCCTCTTTGTCACTTATCCGGGTCTGCCAGACAGGCTGCCGTCAGCCGCACCGCCAGCCGGAAGCCCACCTCAAAGGCGAAGCGTCCATAGGCCCGGACGGGGTCTCTTCCTTCCGGGACCCGCTCGGGGTCGTAGGGGAAACAGAAGGCGTCAAAGAGCTGTTGAAAAATGATGTCCATAGCAGGTACCTCCCTATAAATGTACTTAAAAGGTACATTCAGTATACTCCGGTGAAACGTAAATGTCAAGGAGCATATATGGATTATAAGGATTTTTTTTCAAAGCGCGTGTATGAGCTCAGAAAACAGCGAGGATTAAAGCAGAGTGAACTGGGAGCGGAGGTCGGGTTGTCCCATAAATCTATCAGCACCATTGAGAGCGCACAGTCCTCAACATCCATCGAAAAATTGATTCTATTGGCTAAATTCTTCGATGTCTCCACAGACTATCTGCTGGGATTGAAGGACGAGCCATAAGACAGAGCGGAAAAAGGAGAACAGCATGGCAAGCAACAGAATCGGGCGCATCAACGAGGAGATCCAGCGGGAGCTGTCGTCGCTTCTGCGGACGGTGAAGGATCCGCGGCTCCAGAGCGGCCTTTTTACCATTACCAATGTGGATACTACCGGCGATCTGCGCTATACGAAGGTCTACATCTCTGCCCTGGACAAATCCCAGGAGAAGGAGATGATGAAGGGCCTCCGGTCCGCCGCCGGATACCTCCGCCGGGAGCTGGGCATGGCCCTGCGGCTGCGGTACACCCCGGAGCTCCAGTTCATCGCCGACGACTCCATCCAGCAGGGGGCCCATATCCTGGAAATGCTCCGGGACCCGGACGTGGTCAAGCCCCCCAACCCTGCCAACGAGCACATTATTCTGGAGGACGAGGAATGAGCAGTATCACAGCAAAGGAAGCCGCCGCCCTCCTGCGGCAGCAGGACAATATCCTGATTCTCACCCACCGCCGCCCCGATGGGGACACCACCGGCTGTGCCGCCGGGCTGTGCGCCTCCCTGCGGCAGATCGGCAAGACGGCGTATGTATTGTACAACCCAGAAATAACGGACAGTAATCGGGTTTATGTGGAGCCCTATTGGGCCCCGGCGGAGTTTCAGCCGGATTTCGTGGTGAGCGTGGACATCGCCGCCAGGAGCCTGTTCTTCGCGGACGAGGAGAAATACGCTGACCGGATCGGCCTGGCTGTCGATCACCACCCGTCCTTTGAGGGCTTCGGCGCGGCCCAGTGCGTGGACCCCACCGCCGCCGCCTGCGGGGAAATTCTCTACGAGATCTGCCGGGAGCTGGGGGAGGTGACCCAGGCGGTGGCCCTGCCCCTCTACGCGGCTGTCTCCACGGACACGGGCTGCTTCGTCTACGCAAACACCACCGCCAATACCCACCGGACAGCGGCGGCGCTGCTGGAGACGGGCATCGACTATTTTGCCGTCAACAAGCGCCACTTCCGGACCAAGAGCCGGAAGCGCATCGCCCTGGAGACGGAGCTGCTGGGAAATATGCGGTTTTTCCATGAGGGCCGTGGGGTGTTCATGTCCGTGTCCCGGGCGCTGCTGGAGCGGGTGGGGGCCACGGAGAACGACGCGGAGGACCTGTCCGCCCTGGCGGGGATGATCGAGGGGGTGGACTGCGGCGCGGTGCTCCGGGAGCTGCGGCCCAACGAGTGGAAGCTGAGCCTGCGCACCGGGGCCAACGGCCGTGTAAACGCCACCGAGGCGTGCCGGCGGCTGGGGGGCGGGGGCCACGCCATGGCCGCCGGAGCCACTCTGGAGGGCACGCTGCCGGAGGTGGAGGCCAAGGTGCTGGAGGCCATCGACGCGGTCAAGCGGGGATAGCGGAGGCTGTCCCCGCCGCCGGCGGTCAAAGCGGAAAAAACTGCGGATAAATTCGAAAAAGCCCTTGACAAAAGGACAAACATTTGGTATAGTAAATCCTGCCGTTCGGTACGGCAGTGAGATGGCGGCGTAGCTCAGTTGGCCAGAGCATTCGGTTCATACCCGAAGTGTCACCGGTTCGAATCCAGTCGCCGCTAC
>JAIEIQ010000339.1 GCA_029065305.1 Oscillospiraceae bacterium | reverse complement strand
GGGTAAACACTTCCAAGCTGAAGGTACTGCGCAATGAGGAGACCATGGCGCTGCTGCGGCGGACGAAGGAGGGGGATAAGCAGGCTCGGGAGGAGCTCATCAGCGGGAATCTGCGGCTGGTGCTGTCGGTGATCCAGAAGTTCACCGGCCGGGGGGAGAACGCGGACGACCTGTTCCAGGTGGGCTGCGTGGGGCTCATCAAGGCCATCGACAACTTTGATATCAATCAGCCGGTGCGGTTTTCCACCTACGGGGTGCCCATGATTGTGGGGGAGATCCGCCGGTATCTCCGGGACAACAGCGCGATCCGGGTGAGCCGGAGTATGCGGGACACGGCCTACAAGGTGATGCAGGCCCGGGAGCGGCTGATGGCCCAGAGCCAGCGGGAGCCCACGGTGGAGCAGCTGGCCAAGGAGCTGGACATCCCCCGGGAGGACGTGGTGTTCGCCATGGAGGCCATCGTGGACCCGGTGAGCCTCTTTGACCCGGTGTACTCCGACGGCGGGGACACGGTGTGCGTCATGGACCAGGTGAAGGACAACAAGAACACGGACGACCGCTGGCTGGAGCGGATCGCCCTCAAGGACGCCCTGGACCGGCTGGGGGAGCGGGAGAAGCACATCCTTGCCCTCCGCTTCTACGAGGGCAAAACCCAGATGGAGGTCTCCGCCGAGGTGGGCATCTCCCAGGCCCAGGTGAGCCGCCTGGAGAAAAATGCGCTCAAGACCATCAAGAAAAATATCTGAAAGACGATGGAACCGCCCTGCTGAACAGCGATTCAGCGGGGTGGTTTTATCTGTCCGTTTTTTTCGGAATTTCCCCGGAATAACAGGGCACTGGGCAATACTGGAAAATATCGGAGGAAAAATTGCGGAAATTTGGGGAACCCTATTGAAAAATTCTTCACTTTGACATATGATGGAGGATATCACTGAGAAGCCCTGTTCATCAAGCGGGGAGGAAAAGGAGAGACGCTATGCGAGTGATCACCGGCTCGGCCAGAGGCCGCCGCCTGCGGGAGCTGGAGGGCCAGGAGACCCGCCCCACCACCGACCGGGTGAAGGAGGGCATTTTCAATATTATTCAATTTGACATCGAGGGCCGGCGGGTGCTGGACCTCTTCGCCGGAACCGGGCAGCTGGGGATTGAGGCCCTGAGCCGCGGGGCGGAGAGCGCCGTGTTTGTGGAGCAGCGCCGGGACGCCGCCCGCTTGATCCGTGAAAATCTGGAGCTGACGGGCCTGGCGGACCGGGGACGGGTGGTCAACGGGGACGCCATGGCCTTTCTGTCCGGGGAGCGGGGAGGCTTCGATCTGATTTTCGTGGATCCGCCCTATGCGCTGAGCCTGTGGGAACAGACCCTGGAGGAGATTTCGAGATTTGACATTTTGCGCGGGCATGGTATAATAGTCTGTGAGTGTCCCATGGAGCACAGTCTGCCGGAGCGCGTGGGGGCGTGTGTGTGCCACCGGACGTACCGGTATGGGAAGATCAAGATTACCACCTACCACAGGGAGGAGCAGCCATGAGGAGGGCAATCTGCCCCGGCAGCTTTGACCCCGTCACCGTGGGCCACCTGGATCTGGCGGAGCGGGCCGCGGCCATCTTTGATGAGGTAGTGGTGTGCGTCATGGTCAACGGGGAGAAGCGGACCATGTTCACCCCCCGGCAGCGATTGGAGATGGTTCAGGCGGCGGTGGAGCATCTGCCCAACGTCCGGGCGGCGCTGTGGGAGGGCCTGCTGGCGGATTTCGCCCGGCGGGAGGGCGCCCGGGCCCTGGTGAAGGGCGCACGGGGCGGCACCGACTTCGACTGGGAATACCAGATGGCCCAGATCAACCGGGATCTCTGGCCGGCGCTGGACACGGTGATTCTCCCGGCCCGGGCGGAGCACCTGCACATCAGCTCCACCATGGTCCGGGATATGCTCCGCCACGGGCAGCGGCTGGAGCCCTATGTGCCCGCCGGCGCGCTGGAGGCGCTCAGGATGATACAGGAAGGGAAAAAAGAAGATGGCAAATGATGTTCAGTATTTAATTGACATGCTCTACGAGATGGTTGACGGGGCCAAGGGCGTCGTCCTCAGCCCCGACAAGTGCATTATCGTCCGGGAGGACGCCCTGGATCTGCTGGATGAGCTGAAGGGGCAGTTGCCCCTGGAGCTGAAGAAGGCCCAGGACCTCATCCGCGCCCGGGACGAGTATGTGGAGAACGCCAAGCGAGAGGCGGAGAAGATCCGCCGTCAGGCGGAGCTGGACGCCAAGGCCATCGTGGGGGAGAGCGAGATCACCCGGGTGGCCCGGGAGAAGGCGTATGACATTCTGCGCCGGGCCGACGAGCGGGCCAGGGATATGGTGGGCGTCGCCAACGAGTACACGGAGGACGCCCTGCGCCGGACGGAGGAGGCGATTCAGCTGGCGCTGGAGGAGGTTCGGGAGTCCAGGGCCCGGTTCCGGGCGGTGTCCAACGAGCAGCTCCAGGCCCAGCGGGCCAAGCTGGAGACCTCCAGAGCGGAGGGAGATTAGGAAAATCGTCCGCAGAAAGCGGTGAAAAGCGCAGCTCATTTTTGTAACATCCTACAAAAAGATTTCGCACTTTTCCGACAAAAAATGCAATCAACTTCATATGTTGTAAAACTTCTCCGCTAGAGCGCGAAATGCCGCGTTCTAGCGTTTGTTTTTGGGAAAAACAAAAATAGAACATATGTTTTATTTCCAATATTTTGGAGATTTTGGGGGAAAAATAGAACTTTTTAAGAGAAAAGGTAAAAAATTTTTGCTTGCAATTCTTGGAATCATGCCTTATACTGAATCCATCGTGGTGGAATGTGGGGGAAAGTAGGGAGCTGTCCCACGCATAACCCACAACCCGAACAGGGGGAGAGGCAGGTGGGGGAGGAATGATTGGCCAGTTCCGGCACAACATAGACGCCAAGGGCCGGCTCTTCATCCCCGCCAAGTTCCGGGAGGAGCTGGGGGAGGCGTTCTACGTCGCCATTGGCCTGGACGGCTGCCTCTCCGTGTACGCGGACAGCAAGTGGGCGGAGCTGAGGGCCAAGGCCGACGCCCTGCCCCTCACCCAGAGCCGCAGGATGCGGGCCCTCTTCGCCAAGGCCGCCAAGTGCGAGCCCGACAGCCAGGGGCGCATCCTCATCCCCGCCAATCTGCGGGAATATGCCAAGCTGGAAAAAGAAGTGGTGATCAACGGCGCCTCCAGGTGTGTGGAGCTCTGGAGCCCGGAGCGGTGGGCGCCCATCGAGGCGGAGGGCCTGGATCCGGAAAACCTGGCCGCCGCTATGGAGGAGTTGGGGTTCTAGCATGGAAGAGAAGGACTACGGCCACAAGCCGGTGCTGCTGGAGGAGTGTCTGGAGGCCCTGGCTGTCCGGCCCGAGGGGACCTATGTGGACGGTACGCTGGGCCGGGCGGGCCACTCCCTGGAGATCGTCCGCCGCCTGACCACCGGCAGGCTTGCAGCCATCGACCGGGACGAAACGGCCCTGGCGGCGGCGGAGGAGCGTCTGGCGGAGTACCGGGAGAAGGTGACGCTCATACACGGCAATTTCCGGGACCTGGGGGCTCTGCTCCGGGAGAACGGAGTTGACAGAGTAGACGGAATGCTCTTTGATCTGGGGGTGTCCTCCCCCCAGCTGGACGAGGGGGAGCGGGGGTTCAGCTACCTCCACGACGCGCCCCTGGATATGAGGATGGACCGGTCGGAGGGCCTGGACGCGGGACAGGTGGTGAACACCTGGAGCTTTGAGAAGCTGCGGCGGATCCTGTATGAGTACGGAGAGGAGCGCTACGCCCCCCAGATCGCCCGGGCTATTGTGCGGCGGCGGGAGGAGCGGCCCATCAGGACCACCGTGGAGCTGGCGGAGCTTATCCGCTCGGCTATGCCGGCCAAGGCCCTGCGGGAGAAGCAGCACCCCGCCAAGCGGAGCTTTCAGGCCATCCGCATCGCCGTCAACGGGGAGCTGGAGGCGCTGGAGCCCATGCTGGAGGCGGCAACGGATGCCCTGCGGCCCGGCGGGCGGCTGGCGGTGATCACGTTCCACAGCCTGGAGGATCGGATTGTGAAGCAGACCCTGCGGCGGCTGGCCACCGGGTGCACCTGCCCGCCGGAGTTCCCGGTGTGCGTGTGCGGAAAGAAGCCGAAGCTGTCCGCCGTGAAGCGCAAGCCCGTTGTGGCGGGGGTGCGGGAGCTGGCGGAGAACCCGAGGGCCCGGAGCGCCAAGCTGCGGGTATCGGAGAGGACAGAGTACCAGGGATAAATCGGAGGAAGGGGGGAGCGCATGGCGGCCAACGACAGACGGCGGCGCGCCTACGGCAGTACGCCGGGGAAAGCGGTTGACGGGAATCTGGCCAGGCGGCTGGAGCGTGAGCTGGAGCGGAGCGGCCAGATGGCTCCCGACGAGTACTACGTCCGCCGGAAGGAATCCCGGGCGGACAAGCTCTCCCGGCGGCGGAAGGAGGTCAAGGCCTCGATCCGCCCGGCCCAGAAGCTGGAGCCGGCGGCGGTCATCGGCTTTGGCGTGGTGGGGGTGCTGCTGACGCTGCTGGTGCTGTGCTATGTGCGGCTGAACGCCATCAGCCGGGAGATTGTGGATATGAAGACACAGATCGGCCAGCTGGAGACGGAGCGCGTCTCCCTGCTGACCCGCTATGAGCAGGCCTTCGATCTGGCTACGGTCAAGACCGCCGCAGAGGCGGCGGGGATGAGCCAGCCCAGCGACAGCCAGATCACCTACATTGAGCTGCCCGGGCAGGACAACGCGGTGGCCTACAGCGAGCCGGAGGAGGGCCTGCTGGAGGGCTTGGCCGGTGCGCTGCGGGAGGGCGCATCCGTTCTGACGGCATATTTTCGCTGACACGCCGTATACTCTCAGTGGACCGAGGCCCGCCGGCGTCCCAGCATCCAACCGACGAATTGACGAGGGGGAGCGAGGGGCGGTGCCTCTCGCTCCCTCTGCCCGCCGTCCGCGCGAACGTTCGCGGGCGGGAAACGCGCCCTGAAAAGGAGGACCCCATGAAAAATCCCAAGAGACAGCCGGACGCCGCGCGCCGGGCAAAGCTGACCATCCAGCGCAGGACGCTGGCGCTGCTGCTGGTGTTCGGCGTGGCCTCCTTTGTGGCGCTGTTTGCCAAGGCGTACGATCTGACCATCAACCAGAGCGACGACCTCCAGAAGCGGGCCGCCGCCCAGCAGACGCGCTCCACATCCATCTCCGCCTCCCGGGGCACCATCTACGACCGCAGCGGCAACATCATGGCTATCTCCGCCACGGCGGACACCGTGTTTTTAGACCCCAACGCCATTGAGAACCGGGCCCGGGAGCTGGAGCGGAAGCGGGCAGAGAAGATGGTGGAGGGGCTTAAGGAGGGGGAGGTCCTGCCCATGACCGGGGAGGCGTACAAGGACCTCATCGCTACAGAGCTCTCCCGG
>JAIEIQ010000338.1 GCA_029065305.1 Oscillospiraceae bacterium | reverse complement strand
GAAGAGCAGCTTCACCGCCACCAGGGCCACAAACACCCCTCCGCAGATGACCAGCCGGACCACTCCCCGGTCCGGCCCGGCGGCGGCACGCCGTCCTCCTCTTCCGCTTCTCCGGCGCGCCTGCTGCCGGGCCCGATATGCGGCGCTGTTTCGATCCAAGCCCATCGCTCCCTTCCCGCGTTTGTCCCTTTGCGGTTAGTGTATGCGGCGGGCGGGGGAAAATATGCGCGGAAAGGAAGGGCCGGTGCATCAGGCGTGGTTGATCTCCCTCCGCAGGGCCTCCCGCACCCGGACCAGCTCCTCCCGCCGGTCCGCAGCGCGGTCGAAGCGCACCGCCGGTCCGGCGGCGATCCGCCTCTCCCCCACTTCCAAACGCAGGGGCACAAAGTCCAGCGGGACAGAGGAGACTCTGCTCCAGAACCGGTCGAGCTTGAGGAAGCCGTTGTACACCGCCCCGATGCCATCCCCCTCGTCGGTGTAGTCCACGTCGGGGAAAATCAGCACTGGGTCCCCCGCCTGGAGGGCCGCTATTGTCTCCCGAAAGGTCTCTATAATCCTCCGGGATCCCCGGTAGACCGGAATGCCCCCCAGGGAGGCCATCAGGCGGCTCACATACCCCGCCGATGCCCAGGCGCAGAAGCTGGCCAGAGGGCCCGGCATCCCGAACCGCTTGGGAAAGGTGAAGTCCCGGTACTGCACCCGGCAGCTTCCCTTCTCCATAAACACGTGATACACCCACGGCCGGACGGGAAAGGGGAGCCAGCACAGCGCGGCCAAGGGCCCCAGCAGGTTGGTGTGGCTGCACACGTACACAGCGGGGCCCTGCCGCTCCGGCACGTCGGCCTGCCAGCGGCCGATGTACCGCCGCACAAAAAAGCGGCTGAACGCAAAAAGCCTACCCCGCCTCATGGACAGCCTCCTCCCGAAAAACCCAGTGCATCTGAATCTGGTAGCTGCATATAGCCAGGATGATGTCCCCCATGGCCTTGTTCACCGCCGGGTAGATCCCCGGCAGCAGGGCCGAGAGCAGGAGCAGCAGCAGATAGGACGCCGCCAGCTGGCAGGCCCACAGGCAGTAGTAGCGGATCAGCGTCCGCCGCCGGGGCCTCGCGCCAAAGACGTACCGCCGGTTGAGGGTGTAGTTGAGGGCCGAGGACAGGGCCCGGGCCAGCAGCACCGACCACCAATAGCGCCACAGCGGCGGCAGGAGGGCGAACACCACACCGTCGCACAGGGCGAAGGCCGCCACGTCCGTCACCGCCGACAGCACCGCCGCCGCCGTGTACCACCCCAGCCCGGAGACGAGGATGACAAACACCCGCCAGGAGTCCCGGACCGGGTGGAGGTGGGTCCCGGCGTTGCCGTTGTAGTAGATGGTGGCGATGGGCTCCTGAAGAATGGGGACGCGCTCCCGTGCGGCCCGGATGAGCATGTTCATCTCATACTCGAACCGCTCCCCGGCGATGCCTCCGCACCAGTCCAGCAGGCTGTGGGGAATGCCCCGCAGGCCCGTCTGGGTGTCGGCGAGCCGCACCCCGTAGAGGGCGTGGAAGGCCCAGCTGGTCAGGCGGTTGCCCGCCTTGGACTTGGGGGGCACGCCGGGCAGGGTCAGATCCCGGACGCCCATGACAATGCCGCCCTCCCCCCAGGCCAGGGCCCGGGCCACGGCGCACACGTCGGCGATCTGGTGCTGGCCGTCGGCGTCCGCCGTCACCACGTCCAGCCCCGCCCAGCCGGGCTCCCCGGCTATGTAGGTAAAGGCGGTCTTCAGCGCCCGGCCCTTTCCCCGGTTCTCCCCGTGGTCCAGCACCGTACAGCCCTCCAGGTCCGATAGTGCCGCAAAAATCGGGGCGCTGTCCGCCCCGCTGCCGTCGTTGACCACCAGCACCGCCGCCGCGCCCCGGTCCAGCAGCGCCTGCACGTAGACGGGCAGAGCCCCGTCCGGGTCCAGCGCCGGAATGACGATGACGCAGCTGTGAAGGGAGTCCGTCCCCACACCTGTATCCATATACAAATCCTCCTGTCCGTCTCCGGACCGCTGGGGCAAAACCCCCTACGCGTTCCGGGCGGCAGAGCCGCCCGGAACGGCGCCGGGGCCCGCGCCGGAGATAAAAAGTATTATTTTTTATAGTATATGGCCGGTGTATTATAAAA